>NZ_JBEZKW010000045.1:0-68093 GCF_040651795.1 Streptomyces sp. NPDC048361 | reverse complement strand
GACCCCGTTCGCGCCTGAAGGGCGCTCGTCCTCAAGCGCCGGACAGGCTGAGGATGCCTCAGCAGGACGCCCTGCCAACGCCCGACGGGCTGAAGGTGGCTCAGCAAGGCACCCTGCCGGGCCGCGCCCGCCAGGGGCGCGGGGAAACTGCGCGAGCAGCCACGCACGGTCCGCAGGCGAAGAGGGCACGCGGCACGCGAAAGGGCGGCCACCCTGTGAACAGGGTGGCCGCCCTCAGCGTTTGCTGCTGAGCGACCTTGCAGAGCAAGGAACGCTTACTTGCCCTTGGCGGCTTCCTTGAGCTTCGAGCCCGCGGAGACCTTCACGCTGTAGCCGGCCGGGATGTTGATCGGGTCGCCGGTCTGCGGGTTACGAGCGGTACGAGCGGCACGGTGGGTGCGCTCGAAGGTCAGGAAGCCGGGGATGGTGACCTTCTCGTCGCCCTTGGCGACGATCTCGCCGACGGTCTCGGCGAGAGCGGCCAGCACGGCGTCGGCGTCCTTGCGGGTCACCTCTGCGCGGTCGGCCAGCGCGGCCACCAGCTCACTGCGGTTCATGTTCTTACTCCCGTGTTCTTCTTGCCTGTGAGGCGTGCCATGCGGCGGAAGCCGCATGTTGGGTACAGCGAAGCCGATGCTGCCAGGGCCCTCGGACAGTCCCCGCACCCGGGTCACGACCCTCGCGTCCTGGGGGTCCCCCCTGGACGAAGTCCTTGGGGAAGCATCCTGCCCCCACCTACGGCGGGAAAGCCAATCCGGCACTCTCCCGGGTCACCCTCAGTCACACGGAAAGCGCCACTGCCTCGTCAAGGTGACGCTCCGTCGACAGGGTGAGGACTCCCGGGCCGGGGCCGGTGCGGATGCGGGTCATGGTCCGCCACCCTAAGGGGGCGTTACTGGGCCCGCATCCCGCGACGCGCCGTAGCTCAGGCCGACGTGGGGCCCGTCACAGCGGCGCCCGCGGCCTTGGCGGCGGTGCGGACGGCTCCGGCGACCGCTCCGGCGACCTTGTCGTTGAAGACCGACGGGATGATGTAGTTCGCGTTGAGCTCGTCCTCGGCGACGACGTCGGCCAGCGCGCCGGCCGCGGCCAGCATCATGTCGGTGTTGACGGTGCGGGACTGCGCGTCCAGGAGGCCGCGGAAGACACCCGGGAAGACCAGCACGTTGTTGATCTGGTTGGGGAAGTCCGAGCGTCCGGTGGCGACAACTGCCGCGCTCTCACGGGCGATCGCCGGGTCCACCTCGGGGTCCGGGTTCGCGAGCGCGAACACGATCGCGCCGTCGGCCATCGCCGCGACGTCGTCGCCGTTCAGGACGTTGGGGGCGGAGACACCGATGAAGACGTCGGCGCCGACCACGGCCTCCTTGAGCGTGCCGGTGAGGCCCTCGGGGTTGGTGTTGTCGGCGATCCAGCGCAGCGCCGACTCGGGGTCCGCGTCGACGAGGTCGGCGCGGCCCGCGTGCACCACGCCGTGGATGTCGGCGACGACCGCGTTCTTGACACCGGCGGCGAGCAGCAGCTTGAGGATGGCCGTACCGGCCGCGCCGGCGCCCGACATGACGACGCGTACGTCGCCGATTCCCTTGCCCACCACGCGCAGTGCGTTGGTCAGCGAGGCGAGCACCACGATCGCGGTGCCGTGCTGGTCGTCGTGGAAGACGGGGATGTCGAGGGCTTCGCGCAGCCGGGCCTCGATCTCGAAGCAGCGCGGCGCGGAGATGTCTTCGAGGTTGATGCCGGCGAAGCCGGGGGCGATCGCCTTGACGATGGACACGATCTCGTCGGTGTCCTGGGTGTCCAGGCAGATCGGCCAGGCATCGATGTCGGCGAAGCGCTTGAAGAGGGCCGCCTTGCCCTCCATGACCGGCATGGCGGCCATCGGGCCGATGTTGCCGAGGCCGAGCACCGCGGAGCCGTCCGTCACGACTGCGACGGTGTTGCGCTTGATGGTCAGGCGCCGCGCGTCCTCGGGGTTCTCGGCGATCGCCATGCACACCCGGGCGACACCGGGGGTGTAGATCATCGAGAGGTCGTCACGGTTGCGGATGGGGTGCTTCGACTGCATCTCGATCTTGCCGCCGAGGTGCATCAGGAACGTACGGTCGGAGACCTTGCCGAGGGTGACGCCCTCGATGCGGCGCAGCTCCTCGACGATCTCGTCGGCGTGCGAGGTGGAGGTGGCCGCGATGGTGACGTCGATCCGCAGCTTCTCGTGGCCGGAGGCGGTCACGTCGAGGCCGGTGACGGAACCGCCCGAGGACTCGACCGCCGTGGTGAGCTGCGATACCGCCGTGCCGCTTGCGGGCACCTCAAGGCGGACCGTCATCGAGTACGAGACGCTGGGCGCCGTTGCCATGTCCGTGTTCCTCTGCTTTCCCTGGCTTCGTTGCTAGCACCGCCCCGGCTGTGGCGCGGCGGTGCCATCCGATGGTCGCACCTACTGGCGGGTAGCCGATAATGGACGACGCTTTTCGGAAAGTTGTTTCCACCATACGAGAAAGTGGTGGTCTGGCGGAAGCCCCAAACGAAAGACCCGGCGGCCGGGCCCCGCCGAGCCCGGTTTCCGCACACCGAGCACTGCCCACCGAATACCGAACACGCCGGGCCCACCGACGGCGCCCCCGCCAACGACAACAGGCCCACGCCATCCGAAGATGACGTGGGCCTGTCGCTCACGTTGATGACACCGGCCCGCCATGCTCGCCTCGCGGCAAGTGGTCGCTCGTAGCGACTAAGGTTGGGCCCGGGGGCTTGGATCGAGCCGGTGCCACAACCAGGCTAACAAACCACTCGCGGAAGTGATCCCCGCATCGCGAGTTGACCCGAATTTAATCGCGGAGCAGGTCCGGCACCCCGTCCGCGTCGGGCTCGTCCCGGTCCCCGGAGACGACCGTGAGCTGCTGCGTCGCCCGGGTCAACGCCACATACAGCACCCGCAGTCCGGCCGGGGACTCGTCCGCGATCTCGGCCGGCGACACGACCACCGTGGCGTCGTATTCGAGCCCCTTGGCCTCCAGGCTGCCGAGCGCCACCACACGGTCGCCGAGCCCGGCGAGCCAGCGCGCGGCCTGGTCGCGGCGCCGCATCGCGACGACCACGCCGACCGTGCCGTCCACCTGGTCGAGCAGGCGCCCCGCCTCCTCCCGCACCGCGCGCGCGAGGTCGCCGTCGCGTACGACCGCGAACCGGGGCTCGACGCCCGTGGAGCGGACGGCGGCCGGCGACTTCATGCCCGGCATTGCCAACTCCAGCACCTTCGCGGCCAGTTCGGCGATCTCGGCGGGGTTGCGGTAGTTGACCGTCAACTCGAAGCGGCGGCGCGGGCGGGAGCCGAGCGCCTCGTCGCGGGCCTCGGCCGCCTCGTCCGGGTCGGACCAGGAGGACTGCGCGGGGTCCCCCACGATCGTCCAGGTGGCGGTCCGGCCGCGGCGGCCCACCATGCGCCACTGCATCGGCGTGAGGTCCTGCGCCTCGTCGACGATGACGTGCGCGTACTCGGTGCGCTCCAGGGCGAGCCGTTCCGCCCGCTCGCGCTGGGTCTCCTCGCGGTGCGGCATGAGCTCTTCGAGGCCGGTGAGCGCGTCCAGCGGGTCGTACTCGCGCTTGCGCCTGGGCCGCGCCGGAGCGCCGAGCAGCGTCTCCAGCTCGTCCAGGAGGGCCACGTCGTGCACCGAGTACGCGCCGTCGGCGGCCCGGGCGAGCGAGCGGGCCAGACGGCGTACCTCACCCTGGTTGAGGACCCGGCGGGCCCAGCGCGCGAGGCGCCGCTCGTCGGCCATCGCGGCGAGCACCCCGCGCGGGGTCAGCTCCGGCCACCAGGCGTCGAGGAAGGCGATGAAGACGTCCTCGGACGCGATGTCGTCGTCGAAGGAGGAGCGCAGCTCGGCGGCGAGCTCCGGGTCGGTGTGGCGGCCGTTCGCGCCGGACTTCGACCACAGCGCGTCGAGGAGCAGTCTTCGGGCGCGCGGGCGCAGCAGGTTGACGGGCGCGGTGCCGCTGAGGACGGTCTGGCGGATGCGCCGCAGCTCGTCGGCGTCCAGCTCGACGCGGGCGCCGAACGCGACGACCCGCAGCCGCTCGGCGGGCTCCCGCTCGGGCCTCCGCTCGGGCTCCTGCTCGCCGAGGGCGAGCTGTTCGTCGCCGCGCCGCCTGGAGCGTCCGGCGCGCTCCCCCGGCCCTTCCAGGGCGCCCCTGGCGGCCTTGCGCAGCACATGGAGCATGCGGGACGACCCCTTGACGCGGGCGACAGCGGGTTCGTCGTACGCGGTGGCCTCCGCGCCGTCCACCAGGTTGCCGACGGCGCGGATCGCGACCTGGCCCTCCTCGCCGAGCGAGGGCAGCACGCCCTCGGTGTACGAGACGAGCAGCGGCGTCGGCGAGACGATCAGGATGCCGCCGGAGTAGCGGCGCCGGTCCTGGTAGAGCAGATACGCCGCGCGGTGCAGCGCGACGGCGGTCTTGCCGGTGCCGGGGCCGCCCTCGACGTAGGTGACCGAGGCGGCGGGCGCCCGGATCACCATGTCCTGCTCGGCCTGGATGGAGGCGACGATGTCCCGCATGGTGTGGCTGCGGGCCTGGCCGAGCGCCGCCATCAGGGCGCCATCGCCGATGACGGGAAGCCCGGCGCCGTTCAGGGTCGCCGTGAGCTCCGGGCGCATCAGGTCGTCCTCGACGCCGAGCACCCTGCGGCCCTTGGAGCGGATCACGCGACGGCGTACGACACGGCCCGGGTCGACCGGTGTCGAGCGGTAGAACGGCGCCGCGGCCGGCGCCCGCCAGTCGATGACCAGCGGCGAGTAGTCGGCGTCCAGGACGCCGATCCGGCCGATGTGCAGGGTCTCGGCGATGTCGGCCGTGCCATCGGGACGCACGGCGTCCTCGGCCGGCTCGACCGAGGTGTACGCGCCGTCAGGACCCTTCTTGCCGTCCACCCCGAGCAGCAGGTCGATCCGGCCGAAGAGGAAGTCCTCGAACTCGTTGTTGAGCCGGTTGAGATGGACCCCCGCCCGGAAGACCTGGGCGTCCCGTTCGGCGAGCGCGCCCGGCGTGCCCACCTGTCCGCGCTTGGCGGCGTCGTTCATCAGGAACTCCGCCTCATGGATCTTCTCCTCCAGGCGGCGGTACACCTGGTCCAGATGTACCTGTTCACCAGCGATTTCGCGTTCCCGGACCGAATCCACCGCGGATTCGGAGGTACCGGCAGCGGAATCGACAGCGGCATCCTGCGCGGCCACCGAGGCCCCCTTCTGACGTGCATTGGGCAGCCGTCAACCGTACGCGAAGGGGGGCCCCTTGTCAGGCCACAATCCGGCGCGGCACCGCATGTCGGGACGGTCGTCCCGGCAAGTGGCTCACGCCGGGACGTCCACGAGCGCCTTCCCGTCGAACGTACGGACCTCGAAGTGGTCGATCTGGTCGCGGTTCATCGCGGTGCCGCCGTGCACGTACAGCGGATAGCGCGCCGACGTGTGCGGGCTGTCCTCGATGCCGTAGCCCCAGGCGGGGACCGCCCAGGACGTCACGGTCTCCTTGTCGCCGTTCTTGCCGACCGCGATCAGGCTGCACTTCAACGGACCCTTGACGTTCTTGAGTTCCAGGACGGTGTGGGTGCCCCATGCCTTGGCCTCGGTGCCGACCGTCGCCGTGGTCCCGGTCGTCGGATCGGTCGCCGAGACCTTCTGCGTCATGTGGGCGAAGGCGTCCTCGGCCGGGTTGGTTGGGTTGACCTGGGCGCTCTGGTGGGTGCCGGTGTCCGACGAGGTCGCCACCACCGCGACCGCGGGCCCGCCGATGATCAGCGCGGCCGCGGCCGCCACCAGATAGGTGGTGCGGCGCCTGCGCCGGGCGCGCTGGGCGGCGACCTCGTTGACCAGGCCCTCGGTCAGCCCGGGCGGCACCGGCCGCAGCGGCTGGGCGGCGGGGCCCGGGAACTCCTTGAGGGCGGCCAGCATCGGCTCCATGCCGGCCAGGGCGTCCAGTTCGGCGGCGCACCACTCGCACCCCGCGAGGTGCGCCTCGAAGGCGGTGGCCTCGGCGTCGTCCAGGATGCCGAGCGCGTACGCGCCGACGCTCTCGTGCACCGAGCCTTCGCCGTACTCCCCGGTCGTCATGCCGTCACCCCCCGTTCCTCCAGCGCGAGCTTCATCGAGCGCAGGGCGTAGAACACCCGGGACCGCACGGTCCCGCTGGGCACGCCGAGCACCTGGGCAGCCTCATTGACCGTACGTCCCTTGAAGTACGTCTCGACGAGAGCCTCCCGGTGGGCCGGGGTGAGGTCGTCGAGCGCATCCGAGAGGGTCATCAGCCACAACGCCTTGTCGATCTCGTCCTCCGCGGGCATGACCTCCAGCGGCGACGGATCGACCTCCTGCGGCCGGGCCTGCCGGCTGCGGTGGCCGTCGATGACGATGCGACGCGCGACCGTCACCAGCCAGGGGCGGACCGAACCGGTGGCCCGATTGAGCTGACCGGCGTTCTTCCAGGCACGGATGAGCGTCTCCTGCACGACGTCCTCGGCCCGCTGGCGGTCGCCGGCCACGAGACGCATGACGTACCCGAGCAGCGGCCCCGCGTGCTCGCGGTACAGCGCTCGCATCAGCTCCTCGTCGGGCACGGAGCGGTGTCGGGCGCCGCGCGGACGGTCATCGGCCACGGCGGCATCCTTGCGCAACCGGCACCTCCAGGTCGAGACCGTCCGGCGCGCGGCTGCGAGCCGGTACGTCTCTCCATACGGACGGCTGTCCGAAACCATTCAACGCGGCGGCGACTTTCTGGGCGGCCCGCCGCGGGTTTCTCGGCGAGCCCCCTCAGAGCGCGGCGACGCGGCGCCGGTGCCGGGCCACCCGTTCGCGGTTCCCGCACACCTCGCTGGAGCACCAGCGGCGTCGGCGCCCGCGTGAGGTGTCGAGGTAGAGCAGCCGACAGCCGTCGCCCTCGCACTGACGCAGCAGGGCCCGGGCGGCGGGGTCGGTGAGCAGGTCGAGGGCGTCCCGGGCGACTGCGGCGAGCAGCGCGGCGCACTCGGGCGCGCGGTCCAGTGCGCGGACGAGCCCGCCCTCCGCACCCCTGACGGCGCGTACGCCCGGAGGCGGGGCGGCGGCGAGTGCGTTGACCCGGTCGAGGGCGTCGGGTGCGCCGTCGGGGCACGCGCCCAGCTCGGACCGCATCAACTGCTCGATGCAGCAGCGCAGTTCCAGGAACCGGACCGTCCAGTCACCGCCGACCGCGCCGGGCGGCGCGTCCCGTGGCAGCAGCCCGACCCCCAGCAGCCACTGCACCAACTGGCTGCTTCCGCCCAGTTGTTCACTCTCGTACGTGCCGGTCGCCAGCAGATCCAGACAGATCCGCCCGGAGTCGAACCGCACCATGCGCCTGTCACCGCCTAGTCGGGGGTTACCGGTGAGTGCTCCCCCCAGAGTGCCCGCCCGGGGCCGCCCCCGGAACCCTCCCCGCACCCCTGGGTGGCCAGCGCCCTTCAGGCGTGAACGGGGTCTGGGGCGGAGCCCCAGCGACCCCGGCCCACCTCACCCGCCCCCGTACTTCGCATCCACCCCCGGATCCAGCGCAAGACGGTACCCGCGCTTGACCACCGTCTGGATGATGCGCGGAGCGCCAAGTGCCGTGCGCAGGCGGGCCATTGCCGTTTCCACGGCGTGTTCGTCGGTGCCCGATCCGGGCAGCGCGCGCAGCAGGTCGGCGCGGGGGACCACCCAGCCGGGGCGGCGCGCCAAGGCGCGCAGCAGGGCCATGCCGGCCGGGGGGACGGGGCGCAGGTGGCCGTCGACGAGTGCGGCATGGCCGCGGATCTCGACGCGAAGCCCCGCGAGCGGCAACTTCCGTGCGCGGCCGGGGAGTTCGCTGCACAGGAGTTGGACGAGGGGTCCGAGGCGGAAACGTTCGGGGGCGGACGTGGTGACGCCGCGGGCCTGGAGCGGCAGGGCGGTGACGGGGCCGACGCAGGCGGGCAGCACGTCGTCGCGCAGGGCGAGCAGTAGCGCGTCGAGCAGGCCGCGTCCCTCGGCCCGGTTCAGGAGCGAGGTCGCGGCGGGGGCGCTGGTGAAGGTGAGCGCGTCGAGGCCGTGCGACACGGCCGCGTCCAGGAGCCGGTCGAGGGGGGCCATGTCCTGCGGCGGCATCCACCGGTACACCGGCACCCCCACGACCTCGGCGCCACCGGCCCGCAGTGACTCCACGAAGCCCGGCAGCGGCTCGCCGTGCAGTTGGAGCGCGATGCGCCGGCCCGCCACTCCCTCGGCGAGCAGCCGGTCGAGGACTTCGGCCATCGACTCGGAGGAGGGCGACCAGCGTTCGGTGAGCCCCGCCGCGCGCACCGCGCCCTTGACCTTGGGCCCGCGGGCGAGGAGTTCGACGCCCTTCAGGGTGGCGAGCAGGGCGTCGCCCATTCCCCAGCCGTCGGCTGCCTCGATCCAGCCGCGGAACCCGATGGCGGTGGTGGCGACCACCGTGTCGGGGGCCGAGGCGATCAACTCCCTTGTGGTGGCGAGGAGTTCCCTGTCGTCGGCGAGTGGCACGATCCGCAGTGCGGGTGCGTGCAGCACGGTGGCGCCGCGGCGGGTGAGCAGCGCCGCGAGTTCGTCGGCGCGGCGGGCGGCGGTGACCCCGACGGTGAACCCGGCGAGCGGCCCGTGGGGTGCGGCCGCTTGTGGTGCTGCGGTCATGACTCTCCAGGTGGTGCGGTGACGGCCGAGCCTGCCAACGGGGCGTGACGTGCGGGGTACACGGTGGTTTCCCCGCTGTTACGGGCCGCCGCGCCGACCAGGATCACACGTTCGCTCCGGCGGGCGCGGGTTCGGCGCGGGAGGGCGCCTTCGCGGGCGTACGGACGTACACCGCCCAGGTCACCGCCGAGCACGCCGCGTAACAGACGAGGAAGGCGGCGAAGGCGGCGGTGCCGGTGCCGGAGCTCTGGAAGGACTGGCGGAAGGCGAGGTTGACGGCGAGCCCGCCGAGCCCGCCGACCGCCCCGACAAGACCCATGGCCGCCCCCGACAGGCGCCGCCCGTGGGCCGCCGCGGCCTGCCCGGTGAGACCGCGTGCGTACGCCTGCGCCTGGAAGATGGCGGGGATCATCTTGTACGTGGAGCCGTTGCCGAGCCCGCTGAGCGCGAACAGGGCGATGAACCCGGTGAGGAAGACGGGCAGCGAGGTGTGGACGGAGGCGTACAGGACGACGCCGGTCGCGGCGGCCATCGCGGCGAAGGTGCCCAGGGTGATGCGGGCGCCGCCGTGGCGGTCGGCGAGGCGGCCGCCGAGGGGCCGGATCACCGAGCCGAGCAGCGGCCCGATGAAGGTGAGGGACGCGGCCTGGAGCGGGGTGCGCCCGAACTGGGTCTGGAGCACCAGGCCGAAGGCGAAGCTGTAGCCGATGAACGAGCCGAACGTGCCGAGGTAGAGGAAGGCCATGAGCCAGGTGTGCCGCTCGCGCAGCGCCGCCACGGCGGCGCCGGTGTCGTTGCGTACCGGCGCCAGGTTGTCCATTCCGAGCGCGGCGCCGATTCCGGCGGCCACGATGAGCGGCAGGTAGACGGCGAGCACGACGCGCGGGTGACCGGCGCCCGCGGTCGCGATGACGAGCAGCCCGACGAGTTGCACGACCGGTACGCCGATGTTGCCGCCGCCCGCGTTGAGGCCGAGCGCCCAGCCCTTCTCGCGCAGCGGGAAGAAGGCGTTGATGTTGGTCATCGAGGAGGCGAAGTTGCCGCCGCCGACTCCGGCCAGGGCCGCGACGAGGAGGAATGTGCTGTACGAGGTGCCGGGTTGCATCGCGAACCAGGCGGCGCCGGCCGGGGCCAGCAGCAGCAGCGAGCTGAAGACGCTCCAGTTGCGGCCGCCGAAGCGGGCGACGGCGAAGGTGTACGGGATGCGGGCGAGCGCGCCGACGAGGGTCGCGAGCGAGATGAGGAAGAACTTGCCCGCGGGGTCGACTCCGTAGGCCGGGCCCATGAAGAGGACCATCACCGACCACAGGCTCCAGATGGAGAACCCGATGTGTTCACAGAGCACGGACAGATACAGGTTGCGCCGGGCGACACGTGCGCCCCGCTCGCGCCAGAAGGTGTCGTCCTCCGGGTCCCAGCGTTCGATCCAACGGCCGGTCATGATGCCTCCACGGTCGGTTCGCCACTCGTGGGAGCGACCGTAGGGAGGGCGGGTTTCAGCCGCGTGCCGCCCGGTGACCGGGGTGCAACCGTGTCTTCACGCGGCGCGGGCGGCGGTGGTGAGACCGCCGCCCGCGCCGCCGTGTCAGACGGGCCAGAGCCGTGGCCTGCGCTTGGCCGCGACGTCCTCGACCCAGCCGAAGCACACCACGCACAGGCCGATGAGGACCCAGGTCACCAGGAGCACCGGCCAGGAGCTGTTGAGGAACTCGCCCCAGCCCGCGAGCGCATCGATGCTCCACAGGTCGTCCCAGACGGTGGCGGCGACCAGGATGCACAGGTTGTGCCAGAGATAGACCGTGACGGCACGGGAGTTGAGCAGGGTGATCAGCCGGTCCCAGCGGCGCAGCGGGGCCGGCCACTGGGCCCACGAGGGGCTGATGTGCAGCAGCAGGAGCACCGCGCCGAGCGACCACAGGGTCTGGGCGAGCGGGATCGAGTCGAGCTCCGTGGACCCGGTGATCGAGAACCCGCCGTGCACCGCCCACCCGTAGCCGACCGCCATGACGATGGGCGCGAGCGAGGGCACCAGGTAGTTCGGCATCTTGCGCAGGACGCCCGCCTGGTGGGCCATGCCGAGGATCCAGCAGGCGCCGAAGGTGGCGAAGTCGGTGAGCGCGGAGTCGATGCGTTCGGGAAGGCCGAGGTCGACGAATTCCAGGAGCGCGGAGAGCGCGACCGGTGCGAGGATCGTCGGCCAGGCGGCGCGGCGGAGCATCGCCCGGAAGAGCGGCGAGAGCAGCACGAACCACAGGTAGGCGCGCAGGTACCAGAGCGGCTCGGCGAGGTTGGCGCCCCAGTTGTCGCCGAGGATGTGGTGGATGCCGGGCAGGTCGGCCCCGTACGGCGGGTCGCTGAGCGGGACCACCCAGAACAGCAGGTGCCCCCACCACCAGGCGGGGTGCCCGTCGGAGTCGGGGCCCCAGCCCTGGGCGAGCATGCCGGTGATGCCGACCGCGCCGAGCAGCCACATCGGCGGCAGGAGGCGGCGCATGCGGCCGCGGACGACCTGCACGGCGGGCCGCTTCAGGGAGCGGGCCATCAGGTTGCCGGCGAGCGCGAACATCACGCCCATGGAGGGGAAGGCGAGTGGCAGCCAGGCCCAGCCCATCAGGTGGTAGAGCACCACCCGGAACAGGGCGAGGGCGCGCAGGAAGTCGAAGTACCGGTCGCGCACGGGCGTCCGGGGTGCCGGGGCGGGCGGTGTCGCCACCGCGTCCGGCACCTCCACGTAGGAGCTCATCGGGCGACCTTCCGCTCGGCCGGGTTGCCGGGTGCCTCGACCACGCCGGTGCGGCGCAGCTTCTGCCAGCGCAGCCGGCCGCCGGTCACCGCGGTGATCCAGGACTGGAGCAGCACCACGTACATCAGCTGCCGGTACAGGACCTGCTGGAGCGGCAGGGACAGCAGGTGGGTGAGGCGTTCCTTGTCGAGCCGGAAGGCGTACGCCGCGCACACCCCCTGGATCGCGAGGACGACGAGCCAGGCCACGATGGTCTGTTCGGTCTTGCCGAAGACGATCCCGTACAGCAGGAAGATGTCGATGAGCGGCGCGAGCAGCGGGGCCACCACCATGAACAGGGCGACCAGCGGGAGGCCGAAGCGGCCGAAGCGGCCGGAGGCGCCGCGGTCCTTGATGGCGCCTCGGTGCTTCCAGATCGCCTGCATGGTGCCGTACGACCAGCGGTAGCGCTGCGACCACAGCTGCTGGACGGATTCGGGGGCCTCGGTCCAGGCGCGGGCGTTCTCGGAGTAGACCACCCGCCAGCCGTCGCGGTGGATGGCCATGGTGATGTCGGTGTCCTCGGCGAGGGTGTCCTCGCTCATGCCGCCGACCCGTTCCAGTGCCTGGCGGCGGAAGGCGCCGACCGCGCCGGGGATGGTGGGCATGATGCCCATCAGGTCGTACATGCGGCGGTCGAGGTTGAAGCCCATCACGTACTCGATGTGCTGCCAGGCGCCGATGAGCGAGTTGCGGTTGCCGACCTTGGCGTTGCCGGCCACGGCGCCGACGCGCGTGGTGCCGAAGGGCTGCACGAGTTCGCGTACGGTCGACGGCTCGAAGACGGTGTCGCCGTCCATCATCACGACGAGTTCATAACGGGCGTGCGCGATGCCGTTGTTGAGGGCGGCGGGCTTACCGGCGTTCTCCTGGCGCACCACGCGCACATTGGGGTAGCCGAGCGCCTCGACGATGTCGGCGGTCCCGTCGCTGGAACCGTCGTCGATCACGATCACTTCGATCGGATGGTCGCTCTCCATGAGCGAACGAACGGTGTTGGCGATGCATTCACGTTCGTTGTACGCGGGCACGAGCACCGAGACCGGTTCGGTGACCGGCGGCCCCCACCGGAAGTCCGGTCTGCGGACCTTGCGGGCGTGCACGAAGGAGAGCACCAGCATCAGACCGAAGCGGGCGAAGACCAGGACGCCGATGACGGCGAGGCCCACGACGAGGAAGTCGGTGGTGTGCTCGGCGACCTGCACGGCGCCGACGAACGCCTCGCCCTTCCACAGGTCCATGCCGGTGACCGGGGTCAGGGCGCTCGGCGCTCCCAGCGCGGTGGTGAGGTTGACGAAGGTGTACCCCGACTCCTGCATGTCCGGCAGGAACTTGTCGAGCGCGGCCACGGTCTGCGAGCGGTCGCCGCCGAAGTCGTGCATCAACACGATGGCGCCCTTGTCGTCCTCCGGGGTCGCGTTGTGGATGATCTTCTTGACGCCGGGCCGCTGCCAGTCCTCGCTGTCGGTGGAGTCGAGCGCCACGACGTAGCCCTTGCTTCCGACGTACTGCACGACCGGCCAGGTGTCGTTGTCCATGGCGTCGGCGAAGGAGGAGTACGGCGGCCGGAAGAGCGAGCTGTGCACGCCGGCGGCGCCCGCGAGGGCGAGCTGGTTCTCGGAGAGCTCGCGGTCGATCCGGGACTTCGACTGGTAGGACAGGTCGGGGTGGTTGAAGGTGTGCAGGCCCACCTCGTGGCCCTCGGCGACCATGCGCTTGATGAGGTCCGGGTAGCGCGAGGCGTTGGTTCCGGTGACGAAGAAGACGGCGTGCGCGTGGTACTTCTTCAGCTCGTCCAGGACCTTCGGGGTCCAGGTGGGGTCCGGGCCGTCGTCGAAGGTGAGGACGATCTTGTGGTCCGGGATCTCCAGGCTGGCCGGCTTGTCGGGGTTGCGCGCGTCGATGACCGGACCACCGTCGATGATCTTCTCCGGCACCTTGTCGGTGGGTGCGGGGTCGCGCACGCGGTGGTCCGCGGAGATCTCGCTGTGCACATAGCCGCGCAGCATCAGCATCGCGACGAGCGCGACGAGGAGCAGGAGCGGCAGCAGGTACCGCATGGGCAGCCGCTTGCGCCGCGTCGGCCGCGGCTTGGCCTGGGTGGTTCTCATGGCAGGTGTCGTTACGCCTTCGGGCCGGTACGCCGTTGCGGGCCGTACGGGGTTGGTGCACAGGGCCGCCGGTCCGGGCCGCTGCGGGCGGGCCGTCGAGGCGGTGCTCAGTCGCCGGTCAAGCCGGCGTTGCTCGGGAGCCGGTCAAGCCGGCGTTGCTCGGGAGCCGGTGGGGCCGGCGGTGTTCACGCGCCGGACGGCCCGGCGTTCGCTGGTGCGCCGGACGGGCCGGCGGCGTGGGGATGCGGTTCCGGCCGCTGCGGGCGGGCCGGTACGGCGAAGGTCAGGCGCCGGTGCTGCCGCCGGAGGGGGCCACGACGTGGCCGGTCGGCTTGGTGGAGGCGCCGACGGGCGGGGAGGCCTTGGTCTTCACCGGGCTGTGCCCGGTGGCGGGGGTCGCGCTGTGCGAACCCCCGGCGGACTGGGAGGGCTTGGAGAGTTTGGAGGCCTTGGGCGACGGCGCCCTGGGGACGCTGTGGGTGGGGGCCACGATCTTCTTCGGGGACGCCTTGGGCTGCGGGGCCTTGGCGGCCTGCGAGGCGGTCGCCTTCGGCGGGGCCGTCACGGCGTCGGCCTTGCCGTCGGGGATCGTCAGGCCGGGGGCGCTGGAGCTGCCGCCGAGCAGCGAGCCGACGAGCGCCACGGCGAAGCCGAAGGCGGCGAGCCCGAAGGCCCAGCCGAGCCAGCGCAGCTTCTTGCCGCGGCGTCCGCTCGCGTCGACGAAAACGGGACGGTCGTGGCCCCGCTGGCTCGGGATGGCGGCGAGCGGCCGGAAGACGGGGATCTTCTGCGTCGCGGAGCGCTCCACCGGCTCGGGTGCCCGGTCGGTCCGCTCGGCCTTGACCATCCGGTCCGTCTGCCCGGTCCCGGCCATCCGGTCCAGGGTCTCGATCCTGACCGTCCGGTCCGCCGGCTCGCGCCCGGCCGTCGCCCGGTCCGTCGCCCGTTCCGTCGTCCCGGGCTTGATCAACTGTTCGGCGAAGACGCCCAGTTGCATCGTGGCGTCGTGCTTCGGGTGTTCCTTGGCCGCGTGGCCGGTGCGGGGCTGACCGCCCGGCCCGCTCTGTATCCGACTGTCCATGTTCGTACGCACTCCCTGATGTGTTCCGCGGGTTGCGCGCACGACTCCCGGGCGCCACATCCGGAACAGGGAAACCCCACCCGTTCCTCGCGCCCCCACTATCCCGCCGCACCCGGGCGTTGAATGTAGCGCACGCCGCTGTGGACACGTGTTCACGTATCGCGTGATGTTTCCCCTAGCCGCCCCACATCCGGGGCATCGACCACCATCAGGGACAAGTCGGGCTCGGGAAGCCAGCTTCCGGGGGGCCTCGTCAGCCATCCGTGCGCGGCCGCGGCCTCCGCCGCGACCCGTCGCAGGACGCCGACGCCGGGGTGCGCGAGCCCTCTGCGCCACACCATCGACACCGGCGCGAGCGGCACGGGCGCGGTCAGCGGACGCACCACCATGCCGGGCACCTTCATGAAGTCGGTACTGGCAAGCACCGACCAGCCGCGCTTGCGCACCAGCCGTACGAACTCCTCCTCGCCCGCGATCTCCGGGAACGGCGCGGCCGCCTCGATGCCCCGGCCCGCGAAGAGCCGCCGGGCCAGGTCGGTCCATTCGAGGGTGGCCGGATTGCCCGCCGCCACGTACAGCGTCTCGCCCGCGAGCTCCGCGAGCGGCACCTCGGCCAGGCGCGCGAGCCGGTGGTCCGCGTCGAGCAGCACCGCCATCCGCTCGAAGCGCACCGGCTGGTGGTGCAGGCCCGCGAGGACCGCCGGGTCGAGTCCGGCCGACCGGCCGAACGAGACGTCGAGGCGTCCGGCGAGTATCTCGGCGGCGGCGCCGGTGAGGCCGCTGATGTAGCGGGCCACGAACTCGGTCCCGGGCGCCTCGGCGCGGGCCGCGGCGAGCACCCGCGCGCCGGTGCCGACGGGCGCCGAGACATCGACCAGGAGCGGCCGCTCCTCCCCCGGGGCCGCCCACGCGTCCCGCAGTTCGTCGTGGGCGGCAAGCACCCGGCGGGCGTACGGAAGCAGCCGCTCCCCCTCCGCCGTGAGCGCCACGGCGCGGGTGGTGCGCATGAGGAGTTCGGCGCCCAACTCCCGTTCCAGACGCCGGACATCACGGCTCAGGGCCTGCTGGGCGACGAAGAGCCGGGCGGCGGCGCGGGTGAAGTGCAGCTCCTCGGCGACGGCGACGAAGCAGCGCAGCAGGCGGGGGTCGGCGTCGCGGGGCACGCGGGCAGTCAACAGCATCGGACCTGTTGACAACAAGAGTGCGTGAATGGGCTTTCACCAGGTGTTGGACCGCCGTGCGCCGCCCCGGAAAGGATCGGCGCATGCCGCGAACGTCTCTGCTCCCCCGCCGCCCCAACCCCTACATACGCCTCTTCCGCACCCCCGGCGCCCGCGCCTTCACCCTGGCCAATCTCGTCGCCCGGCTCCCCATGGGCATGTTCGGCGTCAGCGCCGTGATCATGATCGCCGGTGCGCGCGGTTCGTACGCGCTGGCCGGTGCGGTCACCGCGACCGGGCTCGCCGCGACCGCCCTCGTCGCCTCCTGGACGGCCCGGCTCGTCGACCGGTACGGCCAGGCCCGCATCGCCGTGCCCGCCACGGCGATCGCGGTGCTCAGCTCGCTCGCCCTGCTCCTGTGCGTACGCTTCGGCGCCCCCGACTGGACCCTGTTCGCCGCCTACGCCGCGACCGCCACCACCCCCAACACCGGCGGCATGTCCCGCGCCCGCTGGGCCCATCTGCACCCGGGCTCCTCGCCCGGGGACGCGGCAGCCCTGCACACCGCCAACTCCTTCGAGCAGGCCGCCGACGAACTCTGCTTCATGGCCGGGCCGGTCGCCGCCGCGTTCCTGTGCTCGGCCCTGTTCCCCGAGGCCGGCACCCTCGTCGGGGCGGTCCTGCTCATGACGGGCGTGCTGCTCTTCGCCGCGCAGCGCACGACCGAGCCGCCCCCCTCACCCCGTACGGGCGCCGCCAACTCCCCGGTCCGCACACGGGGGTTCGCGTCTCTGCTCGCCGTCTTCCTGGCCACCGGCGCGGTCTTCGGCGCCCTGGAGATCGCGACGATCGCGTACGCCGACGGGCTGGGCCACCGCTCGGCCGCGGGCGCCGTACTCGCGCTCCAGGCCGCCGGGTCCGGCGCCGCGGGGCTCGTCTACGGCACGGTGCGCCCCGCGCGGAACGTGCCGGGGCGGCTCATCGTGTGTGTCGGGGCCATGAGCGTCCTGATGTGTCTGCCGCTGCTCGCGGCGCGGACGGGCGGCTCGCTGACGGTGCTCGCCGCGGCCCTGCTGTGCGCGGGCGCCGCCACCGCGCCCACCATGGTGACCGGCATGACCCTGGTGCAGCGGCTCACCCCGCCGGGCCAGTTGAACGAGGGCATGACCCTCGCCGTCACCGCGATCCTCGCCGGCATCGCGGCGGGATCGGCGCTCGGCGGGCAGCTCGTCGAGCAAGCGGGCGCGGGGATGGGCTACTTGGTCCCGGTCTGCGCGGCGTCCCTCGCCCTGGTGGTGAGCGCCGCCGGACGCGGGCGGTACGCTGCACCGCCCCGCGGATGAGCGGGCGTCCCCCTTCGCTTGAGTATGACCCTGTGTCAGGAAAGGCCGATCCCCATGGCCATGAAGAAGTCGACGATTCAACGGCAGGTTGCCGAGGCGATCGCGCAGGCCAATCCGCAGGACCGTTCGATCGTCACGATCCAGGCGATAGCCGGCCCGAGCGTGTGGCTGATGAGCCTCATCGGCGTCATAGGCCAGGCGTTCCTGACGTATTACTTCATCACCGTGACCCAGCAGGCCGTGCTGCTGCACCGGGCGAGCCGGATGAGCAACCGCCCGCAGGAGCTCGTCACGGCGATTCCGCCGCACGAGGCGATGCAGATGATCAGCGATGTCCGTCGGAACACGCTGTGGAGTTCGTTCCGCTGCCAGCTGCCCGGCCAGCCGAAGCCGACCCGTATGAACGTGCATCGCATCTGGCGCAACGAGATGGACCAGCTCCTCGGCATGCTGACCGGACAGCAGCCCGCGGTCTGACCTCCCGCGGCACGGCCCGGGCACGGCCCGCGAGTACGCGGGTACGGTCCGAGCACCGGCCCGCGGGTACGACAAAGGCCCGGTCGCTCGAAAGCGACCGGGCCTCTGCCTACATGGGGCGAGCAGAATCCGGGACATTCCGGTTCTCCTCGACGGTGGAGATGGCGGGAATCGAACCCGCGTCCAACGGTGCAAAAACAGGGCTTCTCCGTGTGCAGTTCGCTGCGATTTTCTCGGCCCCGGCAATCACGCGAACAAGTCGCCGACGGGCCCAGCCACTGTTTGATTTCCTCCTAGACCCCGTGACCGGATCTAGAAGTTTAGTTCCCTAGCTGATGCCAGGATCCGGGTCGGGAACAGCCCCGGGCTGACACTTCGCAAGTCGCTACTTAGGCAGCGAGGGCGAAGGAATCGCGCTTGGTATTGGCGATTATTGTTTGCGACATATGGTTTACGAGATCATTGCCGCTTCCTCGACACGCTTCCCCTGCTTCGACATCCGCTGTCGAAACCGATCATCCCCATGTTGTTTTTTCAAGGTGGTGCCGCACCTTCGCTGAGGTGCAGTGCCATCGTACGTGACCAACGCCCGAGGGTGCCAGCCCATTCCGCGCGGGCCGGGTGACAGGGCCGTTGCCGGCCGTCGCGGGCCAGGTGGGGCGCTACCGCAGGCTGGCGCGCTCCTTGCGCTTGGCGGCCGAGATGACCCGGTCCGTCTCGCGCCGGTCCTGCTTCTCGCGCAGGGTCTGCCGCTTGTCGTACTCCTTCTTGCCCTTGGCGAGCGCGATCTCGATCTTGGCGCGGCCGTCCTTGAAGTAGAGCGCGAGGGGCACGATCGTGTGACCCGACTCCCCCGACTTCGACTCCAGCTTGTCGATCTCGACCCGGTGAAGCAGCAGCTTCCGCTTGCGCCGCGCGCTGTGGTTGGTCCATGTGCCCTGCGCGTACTCCGGCACATGCACGTTGTGCAGCCACGCCTCGCCGCCGTCGATCTGCACGAACCCGTCGACCAGCGACGCCCGGCCCTGGCGCAGCGACTTCACCTCGGTGCCCGTGAGCACGAGACCGCACTCGTAGGTGTCGATGATGAGGTAGTCGTGCCGCGCCTTCTTGTTCTGCGCGACGAGCTTGCGCTTGCTGTCCTTCTCTTTGTCCTTGCCCGTGTTCTTAGCCATAGTGCGGCCATTTTCTCACCCCCGCGCAAGCGGTTTACGTCGCGCCGCCGAGGCCGCTCAGGACCGTCTCGGCGTGCTCGAGGGCGTGCTCGGTGACGGGCAGGTCCGGGGTGATGCCCGAGCCGTCGAGACCGTGTCCTGCCGGGGTGCGGTAGTGGCCCACGGTCAGCTCCGCCACCGAGCCGCCCGCGAGCCCGGTGGGCATCTGGACCGAACCCTTGCCGAAGGTGCGCGAGCCTACGGTGACGGCGCGGCCGCGGTCCTGGAGCGCGCCGGTGAGCAGCTCGGCCGCGCTCATGGTGCCGCCGTCGATCAGCACCACCAGGGGGCGCGCCCCGTCGCCGCCGCTCTGCGCGTACAGCGCGTGCTGCCGGCCGTGCACGTCGTACGTGGCGACCAGACCGCCGTCGAGGAAGGCGGAGGCCGCCGTGGTGGCCTCGGTGACCAGGCCGCCGCTGTTGCCCCGCAGATCGAGCAGGATCCCGGCGCCCTTCGGGGCCCGGCGCACCGCGCTGCGCACCTGCCCGCCCGAGCCCTTGGTGAAGGCCGCCACCTTGATCACGACGGCCTTCGCGGAGAGGTTGGTGACGGTCACGTCCTCGGCGGCGAGGACCTCGCGGTCCAGGGTCCGGGTCCAGCGGCGGTCACCCCGGCTCAGGCCGACGACGACCTTGCTGCCGGCCGCGTCCCCGCGGAGCCGTGCGACGGCCTCGGTGACGGGCTGGCCGTCCGCGGACCAGTGGTCGACGCTGCGCAGGACGTCGCCGGGCTCGATGCCGGCGCGGGCGGCGGGTCCGCCGGCCTGGACGCGGGTCACCTCGGTCCTGCCGTCACCGGTGACGGCGAGCCAGAGCCCGACGCCGGTGTAGCGGCCTTCGAGGGCGTCCGCGTACTGCTCGTACTCCGCCTTGTCGTACACCGCGCCCCAGCGGTCGCCGCTGCGCCCCACCGCCTCCTCGGCGGCCCGGGTGCCCGACTTGCCGTCGGCCTCGGCCTCGGCGGCCGCGCGCGTCACGTCCTCGGCGGTGCGGTCGCCACCCCGGGTCGTGTGCCCCTGCCGTGCGTCCACGTCGCGGGCGGCGGAGGACCCGGCAGGTAACGCGGCGGGCCTGCGCGCGGCGCTCGGCAGGCAGTTGGTGGCGGCGGCGCTCGCCAGGACGGTCACGAGGACCAACGCCAGAGCAGCCCCGCGGCGCACACCGCGGGGCCTGGGACAGAGGTCCGGGCCGAGCATGGCGCCGAGTCTAGGACAAGCGTCGGGCGCCGTAGGGAGAGTTGCTCCTACGGCGCCCGGGGCGTATGTCACACGTGGGGTCGGACCTTCAGGGACTCGCGCGGGTTTAGGAAGCCCGCGGGGTCAGACCTTCAGGTACTTGCGCAGGGCCAGGAAGGCCGCCGCGGCGGGCAGCAGGACGCTGGAGGCGAGCACCAGCGGGAGCTTGGCGAGCACCGCGTCCCAGCCGATGAACTTGATGAGGCTCAGGTTCTGCGCCAGCGACATACCGTGATCGATCATGAAGTAGCGCGCCAGGACGAGGAGTCCGGCCGCTCCTATGCCGCCGAGCAGCCCGGCGAACGCGGCCTCCATGATGAACGGGGCCTGAATGTAGAAGCTGGACGCGCCGACCAGCCGCATGATGCCGGTCTCACGCCGGCGGCTGAACGCCGAGACGCGCACCGTGTTGACGATCAGCATCACGGCCACGGTCAGCATGATGATCATGACCACGAGCGCGGCCACGTTCATGCTGTTGAGGATCTTGAAAAGGGTGTCCAGGGTGCCGCGTTGGTCCTGCACCGACTCGATGCCGTCGCGGCCGGCGAAGGCGGTCGCCACCACCTTGTACTTCTGCGGGTCCTTGAGCTTGACCCGGAAGGACTCCGGCATCTGGTCGGGCGTGATGGAGCTGGCCACCGGGGTGGAGCCGTACTGGTCCTTGTAGTGCTTGTACGCCTCGTCCTGCGACTCGTACACCACGCTCTGCACGATGTCGAGCTTCTTGAGATCGGCCTCTATGTCCTTCTTCTGCTGCGCCGTCACGGCGCCCTTGGCGCACTGGGAGACGGTCTCGGCGTCCGCCTTGTTGCACAGGAAGAGGGAGACGTTGACCTTGTCGTACCAGTAGTCCTTCATGCTGTCGACCTGGTCCCGCATCAGCAGCGTCCCGCCGAACAGGGCGAGTGAGAGGGCCACGGACACGACGACGGCGATCGTCATGGTCAGGTTGCGGCGGAGACCGACCCCGATCTCCGAGAGTACGAACTGGGCGCGCATGGCGACGATTTCAGCCTTTCAGTGCTCGACGAGTGCTCTACGGCGCTCAGTGCTGGTAGCCGTAGACGCCGCGCGCCTGGTCGCGTACGAGACGGCCGGACTCCAGCTCGATGACGCGCTTGCGCATCTGGTCGACGATGTTCTGGTCGTGCGTCGCCATGATCACGGTCGTGCCGGTCCGGTTGATCCGGTCGAGCAGCTTCATGATGCCGACGGAGGTCTGCGGGTCGAGGTTGCCGGTCGGCTCGTCCGCGATCAGCAGCATGGGCCGGTTGACGAAGGCGCGGGCGATGGCCACGCGCTGCTGCTCACCACCGGAGAGCTCACCGGGCCTGCGGTCCTCCTTGCCGCCGAGCCCGACCAGGTCGAGGACCTGCGGAACGGCCTTGCGGATCTCGCCGCGCGGCTTGCCGATGACCTCCTGGGCGAACGCGATGTTCTCCGCGACGGTCTTGTTGGGCAGCAGCCGGAAGTCCTGGAAGACGGTGCCCAGTTGGCGCCGCATGTGCGGCACCTTCCAGTTGGAGAGCCGGGCCAGGTCCTTGCCGAGTACGTGCACCTGCCCCTGGCTGGCGCGCTCTTCACGCAGGACGAGCCGCAGGAAGGTCGACTTCCCGGAACCGGACGAGCCGACGAGGAAGACGAACTCGCCCTTCTCGATGTCGAGGGAGACATCCCGCAGGGCTGGTCGGTTCTGCTTGGGATAGGTCTTGGAGACATTGTCGAATCGGATCACGGGTGCACCACGGGTCGGCCGGGAGTATAGGTGTGCGTGACCTTACGCGAACCGGACGAGCCCGCGCAGGCCCCGTCCGGGGATGCCCCTTATGTCCCGTGGGTCATGCCCCGGGGGGTGGAGCGGGCCAGGGGAGCGTATCCGGACGGGCGCGCCGAAACGCGCGGGAGCTGGCACAGTGGTAGGGGGAACGGTTGCGTTTCCCTGAGCGTTGAGCGGAGAGATAGCGGTTTGACCGTTGTATGCGCCGGCTCCGCCGCGCGGGAGGAGGAGAGCGCATGACCTATGACCGATTGGTGTGCGCCAACTGCGCGGCGCCCGTGAGCGAGGGCCGCTGTCGCGTCTGCCGGGCGAACCGGGAACGCCTGCAGCAGGAGAACCAGTGGGGGGGCCTGAGCCCCGCCATGCTGGTCACACTGCTGATCGTGCTGGTGGGGGCGCTCGCCCTGCTGGCCCACCAGACCGTCTGACCGGCCCATCGGGACCGCCCGAGCGGCGGTCCGCACGTCGTAGCCGTACATGAACACGGCCACGGACACGGACACGTCATAGCCGTACGCGAAGAGGGCCCCGGGTGCGTGATCGCACCCGGGGCCCTCTTGTCGCGTGGCAGCCCGGACGGGGTTGCCCGCCGCCGTCAGCGGTTACGCGACGTTACGGCCGTTGACCAGGCGCGGCATGAAGCGGAAGCCGATGCCGCCCGCGATCATGGTCGCGGCGCCGATGATCAGGAAGGTGGTCCCGCCCGCACCGGTCGCGGCCAGCTCTTCCTTCTGCTGGCCCTGCTCGACGGGCTGCGACCCGACGGTGTCGGGGCTGGTGCCCGTGCCGGTGGTACCGGTGGTGCCCGTGGATCCGGTGGTGCCGGTCGAGCCCGTGGAGCCGGTTGACCCAGTGGTGCCGGTCGAGCCCGTGCTGCCGGTGGAGCCGGTGCTACCGGTGGACCCCGTCGAGCCCGTGGACCCCGTCGAGCCGGTGGAACCCGTGCTGCCCGTCGAGCCGGTCGAGCCCGTGCTGCCCGTCGAGCCCGTAGAGCCCGTGGATCCGGTGGAACCCGTCGAACCGGTCGAGCCGGTGCTCCCGGTGGACCCGGTGCTGCCCGTCGAACCGGTGGAGCCGGTGGAGCCGGTGCTGCCCGTCGAACCCGAGGAACCCTCAGTGCTCGAACCGGACGACCCTTCGGTGCTGGACCCCGAGGAACCCTCGGAGCTCGAACCGGACGAACCCTCAGAGCTGGACCCCGAAGAGCCCTCGGAGCTCGAACCGGACGAACCCTCAGAGCTGGACCCCGAGGAACCCTCGGAGCTCGAACCCGAAGAACCCTCAGAGCTGGACCCCGAAGAACCCTCGGAGCTCGAACCCGAAGAACCCTCGGAACTGGAACCCGAGGAACCCTCGGAGCTCGAACCGGACGAACCCTCAGAGCTCGAACCCGAGGAACCCGAGCCGCCCGTGGTGCTGCACAGCGGGTCAATCGGGCCGCAGGTGCCGCCGAGGGTGATGGTGGGCGGGGTGCTGTCGTCGGAGCCGACGGCCTGGGCCGCGCCCGCGGCGGTCAAGGACGCGCCGGCGGCGATCACCGCACCGGCAGCTATCCGCGCGAAGCGGACCCGCGTGTTCTTGGTCATTTGCTTGCTACCCCCAGTAGCCGATCTCGTCATGGAGCAGCGCCCGGGGCGGCAACATCGGGCGAACCGTGAGGCCCCTCCCCGTCACACACGCCCCAGAGTTACGCGTGCCGCGCGTTAGCTTTGCCAGTTTTAAAGAGGGCGTCAAGGTCGTTGCGCACGCAATGTCCGAAATCGACTCACTTGCCGGGCGTACGGGAATACGACTGTGACAGAAACCCCGAACTGACGTCTCCCGTCGGGGAGTTCCGATGTCGACAAAGCGCTGAGTGGCTCAATTACCGCTTGCGCCAGCGAATTCGGCGGTGGCGCCGTGGCTCACACGGCACTGCGTACCGAATCGCCGCCGGAGGCGCACACAACCCCCACAACGGGAAAGCGCCGGTCCTCCGATGAGGAGGCCGGCGCCTTCGGGTGCGTGAGGGACCCGCGTGCGGGGGTTACTTCTCCTGCTGCTTGCGCCAGCGGATGCCCGCTTCCAGGAAGCCGTCGATCTCGCCGTCGAGCACCGCCTGCGGGTTGCCGACCTCGAACTCGGTGCGCAGGTCCTTCACCATCTGGTACGGGTGCAGGACGTACGAACGCATCTGGTTGCCCCAGGAGTTGCCGCCGTCGCCCTTGAGCGAGTCCATCAGCGCCTGCTCCTCCTGGCGGCGGCGCTCAAGGAGCTTGGCCTGGAGGACGTTCATGGCGCTGGCCTTGTTCTGGATCTGCGAGCGCTCGTTCTGGCAGGACACCACGATCCCGGTCGGGATGTGCGTGATGCGGACCGCGGAGTCGGTGGTGTTGACGCCCTGGCCGCCGGGGCCGGACGCGCGGTACACGTCGATGCGGAGCTCGGACTCGTCGATCTCGACGTGGTCGGACTGCTCGACGACCGGCAGCACCTCGACGCCAGCGAAGGACGTCTGACGGCGGCCCTGGTTGTCGAAGGGCGAGATGCGCACCAGGCGGTGCGTGCCCTGCTCCACGGAGAGCGTGCCGTAGGCGTACGGCGAGCTGACCACGAAGGTGGTCGACTTGATGCCGGCCTCTTCCGCGTACGAGGTCTCGTACACCTCGGTCTTGTAGCCGTGCCGCTCGGCCCAGCGCAGATACATGCGCTGCAGGCGCTCGGCGAAGTCGGAGGCGTCGACGCCGCCGGCCTCGGCGCGGATGTTGACCAGCGCCTCACGAGCGTCGTACTCGCCGGACAGGAGGGTACGGACCTCCATCTCGTCCAGCGCCTTGCGCACGGACTCCAGCTCGGCCTCGGCCTCGGTGCGGGTGTCCGGGTCGTTCATCTCCTCGGCGAGCTCGAAGAGCACCGCGAGGTCGTCGATCCGGGAGCGCAGGGCCTCGGTCTTGCGCAGCTCCGCCTGGAGGTGCGAGAGCTTGCTGGTGATCTTCTGCGCCGCCTCCGGGTCGTCCCAGAGGGACGGGGCGGCCGCCTGCTCTTCGAGCGCGGCAATATCCGCCCTCATCGTGTCGAGGTCCAGGACGGCCTCGATCGACCCCATGGTCGAGGACAGGGACTTCAGCTCTTCGGATACATCGACGACTGCCACGGGTCCAGCGTAACGGCTGCGCGCTCCGGCGTTCCCCGGGCCATCGGATCGCGGGCCGCCCGGCGGGGTCCTGGGCCGCGCGGGGAACGGCCTAGGGAGCGACGGGCGCCGAGTTCTTGGTGTCCTGCGGCGGCGACTGCGTACCGGAGTCGTCGCTCAGGGCGAGCCAGCCGCCGACGCCGACCGCCGCGGCGAGGGCGACCGCGGCCGTCGTCAGGACGAGGCGGCGCCTGCGCACCTGGTCGGCGCGGTGACGGGCGGAGCCCGGCCGGGGGGCGCCCGCGGGGCGCGGCGCGCGGGCGGTGCCGAGGGGGCCGCCGGCCAGCTCGTCGGGGGCGGGCACGCGCATGCTGGTGTGGGTGTCGCGGTTCGCGGAGTCGTGCGGCGCCCCGGGCACCAGCGGGACCGCGCCGCGGCGGGGGGTGGCGGGGGTGGTCGGATACGGGTCCTCGTACGGCTCCTCGTCCTCCTCGCCCTCGGCGTCCGGCTCGTCCACGTCGAGCGGGGGCATGCCCGCGACCAGGGGGAGCAGTTCGCGCAGCCGGACCGAGAGCTCGGAGGCACGCAGGCGGGAGGCCGGCGCCTTGGCGAGGCACTGGACGATCAGCTGCCACAGCTCGTCGGGGATGCCCGGCAGCGGGACCACGGTCTCGGTCACATGGCGGCGCAGGACGGCTCCGGGGTGGCCGCCGCCGAACGGCGTGAAGCCGGCGAGCAGTTCGTACAGGACGGTCGCGAGGGCGTAGATGTCGACGGCGGCGCGCGGCGGGAGGCCCTCGACGATCTCGGGCGCGAGGTAGTCCGGGGTCCCGATGATCCGGGTGGCCTTGGTGCGGCGCGGGGTGTCGATGAGCTTGGCGACGCCGAAGTCGGTGAGCAGCGCGGGATGGGCGCCGCCGGGGCCGAGCGGTCCCTGCATGTCCAGGAGGATGTTCTCGGGCTTGACGTCGCGGTGCACGACGCCCGCCGCGTGCGCGGCGGCCAGCCCGTCGGCCACGTCGGCCGCGATGGCCACGGCCGCTTCGGGGGCGAGTCTGCGCTCGCGGTCGAGACGGGTGCGGACGTCGGTGCCCCGGATCAGGTCCATGACGAGGGCGAGGTCGTTGCCGTCCACCACCAGGTCGCGGACGGCCACCACATGTGGGTGGTCGAGGCCGAGCAGGGCGGTGCGCTCCTGCACGAAGCGTCCGACCAGCTCCTGATCGGCCGCGAGGTCTTCGCGCAGCAGCTTGATGGCGACGGGGCCCTCGGGCCCCTCGCCGAGCCACACGGTGCCGGCGCTCCCCCGGCCCAGGATCTGGTGGGCGGTGTACCGGCTGCCGATGTTCCGTGCCAAGACTGCTCCCTCAGCGGCTGGCTGTGCACGCTGAGGCTACGCGGCCGGGACGCCAACCTTCACTTCCGGCGCCGAAATCACCCTCTGGAAGTCGACAAATCCACGAAGTCGTGTCCTGGCCGGGGCATTCCCCGCCCGTCCACGGGCCGGTGATCACTGGCCCGTGGAGTTGCCGATGCTCTTGATCCAGCCGGATACCGTCGAAATTCCGTCACCGATCGCCTGCCAGTAGCTCTTGCCCTGGGCCACCCAGTCCTGGAGCGGGGTCAGCTCCCAGATGAGCCAGCCGGCCACGAAGAGCAGCACGAAGGTGAAGAGACATCCCTTGAGACAGCCGAGGCCCGGGATCCGCATCCGGTTGGGGCTGCGTCGCCGGCGCGGCTCGCGGGGCTCCCTCGGCTCGCGCGCGGGGGCCTGCGGCTGCTGGGGCTGCGGCGGGGGCGCGTACTGCTGCCGCTGAGGCGCGTGCTGCTGCTGGGGCTGCTGGTAGGGCTGGGGCTGCGGGGCGTACTGCTGGTGCTGGGGCGGGCGCTGTCCACCCTGCGGCGGGCGCTGCTGACCGTAGCCCTGCGGAGGCTGACCGCCCTGGCGGCCGTAGCCCTGCTGCTGACCCTGCTGGTCGTAGCCCTGCTGCTGGCCCTGCTGCTGGCCCTGCTGCCCGAACCCCTGCGGGGGCTGCGGCTGGCGGTGCGGGCGGCGGCGCAGCGGGTCCTGGTCGGGTGAGAGGTAGCCGACCTGGGTCTGCTCGTTGCGGTCGCGCGCCGCCTGGAGCTGGGACTGCCAGGGGTGCGGATCCTGCGACGCGGGCTGCCCCGGCGGGACCGGCGGCATGACGGCCGTCGGGTCGGCGTTCGGGCCCTGGCCGGTCTGCGGCAGCACCGAGGTGCGCGCGGCCGGGTCGTAGGAGGCCGCGTTGGTCGGCAGCACCTGGGTCGGGTCGGCCGCGCCCGGCGCGTCCGGGACCGGTGCGGGCGCCGGGTCGGGCGCGAGCAGCGCGCCCACGCCGTCGGCGGCCTCGACCTGGGCCGGGGTGGAGTGCACGCCGATGCCGGAGGCGACGACGCGCAGCCCGCGCGCCAGGTTCTCGGCGCTCGGGCGCCGGTCCGGGTCCTTGCTGAGGCAGCGCTCGATGACCGTCCACAGCGGGGCCGGCACGGTGGTGGGCCGGCGCGGCTCCTCGCTCAGATGCCGGTGCAGCACTTCGAGCGCGGTACCGCCCGCGAACGGCGGCCGGCCGGTGACCAGCTCGTACAGCAGGATGCCCGCGCCGTAGATGTCGACGGCGGAGGTCTGCGGGCGGCCCTCGGCGGACTCGGGCGCGACATAGGCGGGGGTGCCCACGAACTCGTGCGTACGGGTCAGGCCCGGGGAGTCGGCGAGGCGGGCGATGCCGAAGTCGGTGAGCATCGGCCGCATCACGCCGTCGCGCTCGTCCAGGAGGACGTTGGCGGGCTTCAGGTCGCGGTGCACCACGCCGTCGGCGTGACTCGCGGCGAGCGCGTCGGCGATCTGCGCGGTGAGCAGGGCGGCGGCGACCGGGGTGAGCGGGCCGTTCTCGCGCAGGTAGCGGTGCAGATCCGGGCCGTCGATCAGGTCCATGACCAGGGCGAGCAGATCGCCCTCGACCACCAGGTCGCGGGTGCGCACGATGTTGTCGTGGCGCAGCCGCAGCAGCACGGAGCGTTCGCGCAGGAAGCGCATCACGACGTCCGCGTCGTTGGCGAGCTCCTCCTTGAGGACCTTGATCGCCACGGTCTCGCCCGGCTCGCCCGCGACGGATGCCTCGGAGCCGGCGGTCTCTCTCTGGCGGGCTCGCCAGACGGTGCCCGTGGCGCCGCGTCCGAGCGGCTCCTCAAGCAGGTATTTACTGCCTACCGGCCGCACGTCATGCGCTCCCTGCTGCTCGCGTCGGTTGCTGTGGGTTTCCGGCCCACTCTAGTGCCGCTCCTGGGGGCGGCGACGGGTCGTGGCTCCGGCGCCACCAGGTTGTTCACCGTCTTCTCATGCTTCTCCGGTGCTTCCCCGGTGTCAGTCCGGTGCTTCTCCGGAAAGACGCGCTCTTCGCACAGAAGGTTGCCGAACGGTCGTGCCCGGCATCCCTCGCGGATGCCCCACTCGGTCGTAACCAGCCACTTTTCCGTCCACATTTGCGTCGCCGCCCGACCAATCAAGATCAATTCGAGGTGGGCGACGGGCGTGTTGTCAGTGGCAGGTGCGAGGATGCCCTCAGCACGAATTGTGTGCCGGGTGGGGGGAATCACAGGGCTGGTCCCCCTTCTTGGTACCCCCGCGCAGAAGGGACCGCCGAGGCGATGCAGATCCGGCTGACCGTCCTCGCGCCGCGCAGCGGCCACGCTGTGGCGCGCGCTTGCGACGTGCTCGTCACCGCCCCGGCGGGGACGGCACTCGCGGCCGTCGTCTCCGGCCTGGCGTCGGCCGCCTCGGGCGCCGAGGTCTCGGGCGCCTCCGTGGTGCTGTACGCGGGCCGTGAGCGGCTCGACGCCCAGCGCCGCGTGCTCGGCGAGCCGCCGCTTGTCGACGGCGCGGTGCTCTCGCTCGGCGCTCCCCCGGAGGACGAGCCGGCCCGCGACGGCCCGGCCCCGGCCCGGCTCCACGTGGTGGCGGGGCCCGACGCGGGCGGTGTCCATCTGCTGCACGGCGGCCGCATCGCGATCGGCCGCTCCACCGAGTCCGATGTGGCGCTCGACGATCCGGACGTGTCGCGCCGGCACTGCACGGTGACCGTCGGCGAGGACGGCGGGGTGAGCGTCGCCGACCTGGACTCCACCAACGGCACCCGTGTCGACGGCAGGGAGATCGGCGCGCGCCCGGTGCGGCTCGCCCCCGGGGCGCTGCTGCGGATCGGCGAGTCCGCGCTGCGGCTAGCGCCGGGCGGCCCCGAGACCGAGCCGTCGCTGGCGACCACGCCGGACGGCGAGGGCCATCTGCGCGTCACCCCGGCCCCGGCGTCCCACCATGCTCCGGGCACCCAACGGGCAGGCGCGACAGCCCAATCGACGCCCCCCGCGCCGGGCGACACCGCGTACACCTTCGGCACGACCCCGGCCCACGGCAACCCGACCGCCTTCGGCGCGACCCCGGCCCACGGCAGCCCGACCGCCCTCGGCGCTCCCCCTTCTTCCGGCGCCGGCCCGCGGTCTTCTCCGGGCGAGGGCTCAGGTTCGTCTTCGGGCGAGGGCTCACGTTCGTCTTCCGGTACGGGCCCGCGTTCTCCCTCCGATACGGGCCCGAGGTCCGGCGCCGCCTCCACCGCACCACCTCCCCGCGCGGCCTCCTGGGGTACGGACCCGCACGGGGAGCCGTACGAGAACGCGTACGACGACCCGTACGGCGCCCGCGGCGACGAGCTCGGGGCGCCCCAGGGATACGGGCACGACGGCGAGGACGACCGGCGCGAGGCGCGGCCCGGCGGACGTCAGGGCACTCCGATGCGCGGCACCCGGCTGCCCGAGGGCACCCTGCCGGGGACGGACGGCATCGAGCACGCCCGCGCCGGGCAGACCGACGCCGGCCGCAGGCGGGGCGGGATAGGGGCCTGGGCGCGGCGGCTGACCGGGGGGCGCGGCGAGGCCGTGCCCGAACCGGCCCCCGCCGAGCCGCCGCACCACCCCGTCGAGCCCGCGCCGGAGAGCTGGCCCGACCCGGCCGCGCTGCTGCTGACCGCGCTCGGCCCGGGCCCCCGCCTGTGGGAGCGCGAGCCCGGCCATCCGGAGGCGCTCGCCGTGCGGGTCGGTACCGCCGACCGGGGCGAGCTCGCGGCCGTGCCCGTCACGGTGGGGCTGCGCGAGGCCGGCTCGCTGGGCCTCGCGGGGCCCCGCGAGCGGCTGGCCGGCCTGGCCCGCTCGGTGATCGCCCAGCTCGCCGCGTTGCACGCGCCGGCCACCCTGGAGATCGTCCTCATCAGCACCGACCGGGCGCGCGGCCTCCAGACGCGCACCGCCGAATGGGAGTGGCTCGGCTGGCTCCCCCAGGTGCGCCCCGCCCACGGACAGGACTGCCGGCTGCTCCTCGCCTACGACCGCGATCAGGCGACGGCCCGCACCTCCGAGCTGGTCAGACGGCTCGACGCGGGCCCGCTCGGTCCTGCCTGGGCCTCGGCGGACCGGGCGGCGGTGGCCGAGGCGGCCGCCGGCCACCGCGGCCCGTTCACGGTGGTCGTGGTGGACGGCGACCCCGGCTCGGCCCCGCTGCGCGAGACCACCGCGCGGCTCGCCGCCGCCGGCTCCGCCGCCGGTATCCATCTGCTGTGCCTGGCCGACACCCCGGCCGCGTCCCCCGCGTCCCCCGTCGACGCCACGTACGAGACGGCGTGCGCGGCCTCGCTCGCCTTCCGGGAGTGCGGCGCGGTCGCCCTGCTCAGCGGCGATGTGGCCACCGCCCTGCGGCTCGTCCGCATCGCCGGCGGACGCCCCGCGGGACACGGCACGGTGGCGACGGTCGACGCGGTGTCGCGCCCCTGGGCCGAGCGGTTCGCCCGTGCCCTCGCCCCGCTGCGCACCAGCGACGGTTCGGCGTCGACGGCCGGGCGCATCACCTCCTCGCTGCCCGCGACCTCGCGCCTCCTGGACGAGTTGGGGCTCGCGCGGGCCACCCCGGCCTCCCTGATGGCCCGTTGGGAGTCGGCACCCGACGGCGCGGTCGTGCTCGGCACCGGGCCGCGCGGCCCGGTCGGTGTGGACCTCGCGTCCGACGGGCCCCACCTCCTGATCGAAGGGCCCCCCGGCAGCGGGCGTACGGAGCTATTGCGGGCCGCCGCCGCCTCGCTCGCGGCGGGCACGCGCCCCGACCGGCTCGGCATGATCCTGGTCGACGGCGCGGGCGGCGAGCGCGGCGAAGGGCTGCGCCCCTGCACCGAACTGCCGCACGTGTCCACGCACTTGATCGCCTCCGATCCGGTCCGGATGCGGGAGTTCGCCCAGGCGCTCGGGGCCGAGCTGAAGCGCCGGGCCGAGCTGCTCGGCGGGCTCGGCTTCGCCCAGTGGCAGACACAGCGCGAGGTCGCGGGACGCCTGGTGGGCCAGCGTCCGGCGCCCGCCGCGGAGAGCCGGGGCGACCTCGACCCGCCGGGCAGCAGCACCCTGCGGCTGCGCCCGGTCTCGCGCAGCCGCACCGAAGAGGGACCTTCGCTGCCTCGCCTGGTGGTCCTGGTCGACGATCTCGACGCGCTGGTCGCGCCCGCCCTCGGCAGCCCCGGCCGGCCGGCCGCCGGCTCGGTCGTGCGGGCCCTCGAAGCGGTGGCCAGGGACGGCGAGCGGCTCGGGGTCCACCTCGTGGCGACCTCGGCCCGGCCCGACCGCACGGCCGAGACCGAGCTCGCGCGCGGCGCCCGGCACCGGGTGGTTCTCGACGCGCCGCCCGCCACACCGTCGCCGGACGAGCCGTCCCCGGGCCGCGGCCGGCTCCACCAGGCGGACGGGGTGTCCGTCCCGTTCCAGGGCGGCCGGGTCACCGGGCGCATACCGCGCACCGCGACGCAGCGGCCGACGGTCGTGGTCCTGGAGTGGGAGCGGATGGGCGACCCGCCGGCCCGCCGCCCCGTCCGCGAGCTCGGCAACGGCCCCACCGACCTCGCCCTGCTGGCGAGCGCCCTCGACCGCGCGGCCTCCTTGGTCAACGCACCGCCCGTGGCGCCGCTGACCTAGATCGTGTCTGCAACGTCCCGTCTGGCCGATGAGCCGGCGACGCTGCTGTGCGGACACCCCCCTGGGCGGGCGACGCTGCTGTGCGAACACCCCCAGGACGGACGACGCTGCCGTGCGGAGACTCCCCGGGGCGGGTGACGCCGCAGTGGAGACACTCCCTGGGGCGGGCGCCCGGCGGTGGTGCGCGCGCCGGTGATCAACACGGCAGTAATGGAGGGTAGTTGGGACATCCCGCATTACCCAACGTCACAAGCCCATCACGATCATCAGGGTGACGGGCAAGGCGGTATTGCGGCACCCGTGCACCCGGCGTAGGACTGTCGCTCGGGACGAGAGCGGCGGCGCCTGCGTCACCGGGCGCGGCGGTTCGTACGCGCACGGGAGAGACGGGGCACGCATGCGCACCACTCGCACAGGCCGCACCACCACAGGCACCGGGACACGCGCCGGCACGCCCACCGGCACACGCGTCGGTACACGCACCGGCACCACCGGCCGCACCCTGCTGGCCGTCGTGGCCGTCGGCGGTCTCGCGCTGAGCGCCGCCGGCTGCGGCAGCAGCGACGACGGCAAGAAGAGCACGCCGTCCGCGAGCAGCACCACGACACCGGCCGGCAGCGTCCAACTCCCCAAGCTGGACGGGGAGAAGATCGAGGTCGCCGCGGTGTGGACGGGGGCCGAGCAGGCCAACTTCGTGAAGGTGCTCAAGGAGTTCGAGAAGCGCACCGGCGCCACCGTCACCTTCGTCCCCGCCCAGGACCCGATCGTCAACTTCCTCGGCACGAAGATCGCCGGCGGCAGCCCGCCCGATGTGGCGATGCTCCCCCAGGTCGGCGCGATCCAGCAGGCCGTGGCGAAGAAGTGGGCCAAGCCGGCCGGACCCGAGGCGAAGGCGCAGCTCGCCGCGAACTACTCGAAGGTGTGGCAGGACCTGGGCGCCGTCGACGGCACCCAGTACGGGGTGTACTTCAAGGCCGCCAACAAGTCCCTGGTCTGGTACAACACCAAGGTCTTCGACAACGCGGGCGCCACCCCGCCCGCCACGTGGAAGAACTTCCTCGCCACCGCCGACACCATCTCCGCCTCGGGCGTGACCCCGGTCTCGGTGGGCGGCGCGGACGGCTGGACGCTCACCGACTGGTTCGAGAACGTCTATCTCTCCCAGGCCGGCCCCGACAAGTACGACCAGCTGGCCAAGCACACGATCAAGTGGACCGACCCGTCGGTCAAGGACGCGCTCACCACGCTCGCCCAGCTCTTCGGCAAGCCGAACCTGATCGCGGGCGGCGCCAACGGGGCGCTCCAGACCGAGTTCCCCGCCTCCGTCACCCAGACCTTCACCGGTGGCGACCAGCCCAAGGCGGGCATGGTCTTCGAGGGCGACTTCGCCGCCGTCAACATCGCGGAGACCTCCGCCAAGGTCGGCACCGACGCCAAGGCGTTCCCCTTCCCCGCGGTCGGCGACAAGGCCCCGGTCGTCACCGGTGGCGACGCGGCGGTGGCCCTGAAGGACACCAAGGGCGCGCAGGCGCTGCTGACCTGGCTGGGTTCGACGGACGCCGCGAAGATCGCGGCCGGGTCGGGTGGCTTCATCTCGCCGAACAAGGCCCTCGACCTCGGCGCGTACCCCAACGACGTGCAGCGCGGCATCGCCAAGGCGCTGATCGGCGCCGGTGACAACGTGCGCTTCGACATGTCGGACCAGGCCCCGCAGTCCTTCGGCGGCACCCCCGGCAAGGGCGAGTGGAAGGACCTTCAGGACTTCCTGAAGAACCCGTCCGACGTCACCGGCACCCAGTCCAAGCTGGAGGCCGACGCGGCCGCGGCGTTCAAGAACTGATCCGGCGATGACGACCGCCACGGCGGGAGGCGCCACCGCGGGAGGGGCCCCGCCTCCCGCCACGCCCCCCGCGCCCAGGACCCGCAAGAGCGTCACCGCCACACGCAAGTGGATCGCGGCCGTGTTCCTGCTGCCCGCGCTCGTACTGCTCGGTGCGCTCGTCGTCTATCCGATCGGATTCTCGATCTATCGATCGTTCTTCGATCAGTCCGGGAACTCGTTCGCCGGTTTCGACAACTACAAGACCCTCTTCACCGATCACACCATCCGCACCGCGGTGAAGAACAACGCGATCTGGGTCGTCTGTGCCCCGACGATCGCCACCGCCCTCGGTCTGATCTTCGCCGTGCTGACCGAACGGGTGCGCTGGGGAACGGCGTTCAAGCTCGTCGTCTTCATGCCGATGGCGATCTCCATGCTCGCCGCGGGCATCATCTTCCGCCTCGTGTACGAGCAGGACCCGGCGCGCGGGGTCGCCAACGCCGTGGTGGTGGGCGTACACGACACGTTCACCGACGCGGCCGGATACCCGAAGGCGCACCCGCTGCCCACCGCCCCGCTGAAGGACGGCGGCGGCGGCGCGTTCATCACCCGGGGCTCGGTGAGTGCGGGCGCCCCCGTGCTGCTGCCCCTGGTCGGGGTCGCCGCCGACACGATGCCGTCGTCGGCGGCGCCCGCGAAGGCCGCCCCCAGCACCCCGGGCAAGGTCACCGGCACGGTCTGGCTCGACTTCACCAAGGGCGGCGGCGGGCACCCGTCCGTCATCGACCCCAAGGAGCTCGGCCTCAAGGGCATGAAGGTCGAGGCGGTGCGGGACGGCAAGGTGGTCGCCTCGGCCACCGCCGCGGCCGACGGTACGTTCACGCTGCCCGCCTCGGCCGACGGGTCTCAACTCCGGCTCCCCGAGAGCAACTTCCACGCCCCGTACAACGGCGTCGAATGGCTGGGCCCGGCCCTGGTCACGCCGGCCATCATCGGCTCGTACATCTGGATGTGGGCCGGCTTCGCCATGGTGCTCATCGCGGCGGGCCTCGCCGGCCTTCCGCGCGAACTCCTCGAAGCGGCGCGGGTGGACGGCGCCAACGAGTGGCAGGTGTTCCGCCGCGTGACCGTCCCGCTCCTCGCGCCGGTACTCGCGGTCGTCCTGGTCACGCTGATGATCAACGTCCTGAAGATCTTCGACCTGGTCTTCATCATCGCGCCCGGCTCCAGCCAGGCCGACGCGAACGTCCTCGCCCTCCAGCTCTACCGCTCTTCCTTCGGCACCGAGGCGGACCTCGGCATCGGCAGCGCGATCGCGGTCCTGCTGCTGCTCCTCGTGATCCCGGTGATGCTCTTCAACATCCGGCGCATGCGCAGGGAGGCCAAGCGATGACCGCTGCCGAAGGGATCGTCAAGGCGCGGCAGTCGCTGCCCGCGCGCATCGTCTCGCGGGCGGGCGGCGGCGTCCTGCGCGTGTTCCTCATCCTGGTGGGGCTCTTCTGGCTGATGCCGACCGTCGGGCTGCTGCTCTCCTCGGTCCGCAGCCCCGCCGACATCGCCTCCACCGGCTGGTGGAAGACGTTCACCGATCCGTCCCAGTTCACCTTCCACAACTACGCGAACCTGCTGGACAACAGCACGATCACCAACTCCCTGCTCTCCACGGTCGCGATCACCGTCCCGGCCACCGTGCTGGTCGTCGTCATCGGCTCGCTCGCCGGTTACGCGTTCGCGTGGATGGACTTCCCCGGACGCGACTGGTGGTTCATGGTCGTCGTGAGCCTGCTCGTCGTGCCCGTACAGGTCGCCCTCGTGCCGGTCGCCAAGCTCTTCGGGCAGATCGGGATCTTCGAGACGACGGTCGGCGTGATCATCTTCCATGTCGCCTTCGGCCTGCCCTTCGCGATCTTCCTGCTCCGCAACTTCTTCGCGGAGATCCCCAGGGAGCTCCTCGAAGCCGCCCGGCTCGACGGCGCGGGCGAGATCCGCCTGTTCACCCGGGTCGTGATGCCGCTCGGCGGCCCGGCGATCGCCTCGCTCGGCATCTTCCAGTTCCTGTGGGTCTGGAACGACATGCTGGTCGCGCTGATCTTCGCCGACTCCAAGCACCCGCCGATCACGGTGGCCCTGCAGCAGCAGGTGCGCCAGTTCGGCAACAACATCGACGTCCTCGCACCCGGCGCCTTCGTCTCGATGGTCATCCCTCTCGCCGTCTTCTTCGCCTTCCAGCGGCAGTTCGTGTCGGGGGTGATGGCCGGGGCGGTGAAGTGAGCGGGCGCGTGGCGGAACGGGGGGTGCGGCAGGCGTTGAGTCAACGGCACGCACGAGGTCCGCGCCCCCGCCACTGCTGCTCCGCCCCGGCGCGCAGTGATGAAGGTCACTCCTCCACACAAAACGGCTTAAAGTTCAGCAACAAGACCATGCGGGAATAGCTGCTTAAATGCGCCGCATATAGCTGGCTCGCGCGCGTTTTTATCTCGACACCAAGGTAATTATCGATCAAACGCGGGGGCGCGTGAAGGGGGCGCACAAAAAGCCCGCCTCCGGTGGCCTTTTCCGGGGGCGCCTGCCCGGGCCGGGGCGTCGAACGTGTCCGCCCGCGGTCCGGCGGGGGCACCTCGACCTGCCGCCGCAAGGGAGCGCGGCGTCGCGGGGACCCAAGCTCCCGGCCGAACGCGACACCGCGGCGCGGGCCGCCCCCGGCTAGCCGACAGCCGTCAGCGCGGCCACGGCCGACTTGGCCAGGTCGTCCAGGTAGCCCTTGGGGAGGCCGCCCTTGACCACCACCAGGCGCCAGTACAGCGGACCCACGATCAGATCGAGGGCCCGGTCGGGATCGGCCCCGGGGGGCAGCTCACCGCGCTCGACTGCCTCCCGTACGACCACCACGGCAACCCCCTGCTGCCCGTCGAGCAGCGCCGCTTTGATCGCGTCGGCGATCTCCGGATGCCGTACCGACTCGACGAGCAGGTCCGGGATGACCTGCGAGGCGATCGGGTGGCGCAGGGCCATCGAAGCCACCGCGAGCAGCGCCCGGATGTCCCCGTACAGCGACCCCGTGTGCGGTACCGGGAGGCCCTGCTCGGCGAAGACCGACACCAGGTCGAGCACCATGGCGAGCTTCGACTTCCAGCGCCGGTACACCGCCGTCTTGCCGACGCCCGCACGCCGCGCGATGCCCTCGATGGACATCCGGGCGAAGCCGACCGCGGCGAGTTCCTCGAAGACGGCCCCCCGGATGGCGTCCGTCACGTCCTCGCGCAGCACGGCCGCCCCGGCGGGTGCGCGGCGTGACGGCGGGCGGCTGGCGGCGGCGGTCTCCGGGTCCGTCTTGGTCATGGCTTGAGCATAGCGTTGCGACGAGACGGTTGCGTTGCGACGTCATCGCGTCCTACTCTCGCCGTGGCGACGATACGGTTCCGTCCCGTCGCCGCCCGTCCCCCGCCCCGGGAATCCTCCCGTGGCGGGTGATCCTCCGCCCCGGGAAGCCTCCCGGGCCCCGGCGAAAGCGACTGTAGTGAGCCAGACCGCAGCTGCGCGCCCGACCGCAGCCCCATCGGCCGCATCGGCCTCCATCCCGATGCAGCCCGGCCGCCGCACCGGCGACCAGGCCCTCGCCCCGGCCGAGCTGGCCGCCAAGTACGGCCTGAAGGTGAGCGGCGCCCGTCCGACGCTGCCCGACTACCTGCGCCAGTTGTGGGCCCGGCGCCACTTCATCACCGCGTTCGCCACCGCCAAGCTGACCGCGCAGTACAGCGAGGCGAAGCTGGGCCAGATCTGGCAGCTGATGACGCCGCTCCTGAACGCGGCGGTGTACTACTTCATCTTCGGCATCCTGATGGGCAACAAGTCCAGCACCCCGGACTACATCCCGTGGCTGGTCACGGGCGTGTTCATCTGGACCTTCACGGCCAACTCGATCATGTCGGGCACCCGCGCGATCACCGGCAACATCGGCCTGGTGCGGGCGCTGCACTTCCCGCGCGCCTCGCTGCCCGTCTCGCTCGCCCTCCAGCAGCTCCAGCAACTGCTGTTCTCGCTGGCCGCGTTGGCGATCATCATCATGAGCTTCGGCCAGCTGCCCAGCGTCTCGTGGCTGCTGCTCGTCCCGGCCCTGATCCTCCAGTCGATGTTCAACACGGGCCTCGCCCTGGTCATGGCCCGCGTCACCGCGAAGACCCCGGACATCGCCCAGGTGATGCCGTTCATCCTGCGCACCTGGATGTACATGTCCGGCGTGATGTGGAACCTCGCCCCGCAGCTCCACAAGCTGCCGCACATCGTGGGCCGGCTCCTCGGCCTCAACCCGGTCGCCGTCTACATCGACCTGGTCCGGTTCTCGATGATCAAGAGCTTCCACGCCAAGCAGCTGCCCCCGCACGTGTGGGCCGTGGCCGGCGGCTGGGCGGTCGTCGCGCTGGCGGCGGGCTTCATCTACTTCTGGAAGGCAGAGGAGCAGTACGGACGTGGCTGATACGAAGATGGCGGACGCCGAGGCCCCGAGCCGGGGTACCACGGACTCCCTCGGCACACCGACCGTGATCGCCGACGACGTACACATCATCTACAAGGTCAACGGGACCGGCTCCAAGGGCAGGGGCAGCGCCACCGCCGCGCTCAACCGGATCGTCTCCCGCAAGGAGAGCCCCGGCATGCGCGAGGTACACGCGGTCAGAGGCGTGAGTTTCGTGGCCCGGCGCGGCGAGGCGATCGGCCTCATCGGCTCCAACGGGTCCGGCAAGTCGACGCTGCTCAAGGCGGTCGCGGGCCTCCTCCCGACCGCCCGGGGCAAGATCTACACGCAGGGCCAGCCCTCGCTCCTCGGCGTCAACGCGGCGTTGATGAACGACCTGACCGGCGAACGCAACGTCACCCTCGGCGGGCTCGCGATGGGCATGTCCCGCGAGGAGGTGCGCGAGCGCTACGACGACATCGTCGACTTCTCCGGGATCAACGAGAAGGACGACTTCATCTCGCTCCCCATGCGCACGTACTCCTCCGGCATGAGCGCCCGCCTCCGCTTCTCGATCGCCGCCGCCAAGAACCACGACGTGCTGCTCATCGACGAGGCCCTGGCCACCGGCGACGCCCGGTTCCAGCGCCGCAGCCAGGAACGCATCAACGAGCTGCGCAAGGAGGCCGGCACGGTCTTCCTGGTCAGCCACAGCAACGCCTCGATCAGGGAGACCTGCGAGCGCAGCCTCTGGCTGGAGTCGGGCACGCTGCGCATGGACGGCCCCACGGCCGAGGTGCTCGCCGCGTACGAGGAGTACACGAAGAAGAAGTAGCGAGACCGCTGTGGTGTGGGCGCCAACAGTGCCCCACACCTATGAGGGCGCCGCACCGTGAGGGCGCCCCACCATGAGGGCCCCGCACCGTGAGGGCGCCCCACCATGAGGGCCCCGCACCATGAGGGCCCCGCACCGTGAGGGCCCCGCACCCCCGCGCGCCCGCCCCCGCACACATCACCGTCGCCCGGGGCGCCCCGCGGAGGACCGGGGCGCCCTCCGCGCACTCCCGTCGCGGCGCCCCACCAATCCGGACAAAGCGCGCATAAACTTCGCGCGATGACGCCCTCTCAGATGCCCCCGCCGCCCGCCCGGGTCCGCATCCCGGCCCCCGCGACCGCGCCCGATCCGGGTGCCCTGGGCCGCCGCACCCGGTACGCCGCGCTCGCCGCCGGCTGGGTCGCCACCCGCGCGCTGATGCTCCACCTCCTGGTCACCGACCGGCTCGGCGTCGGCGGTGTGAGCGGCGAGGTCTACGTCCTCTACCGCCGCTGGTACGACCAGCTCACCACCGGCGCCTTCCCCTTCGGCGACCCCACCTGGCAGTACCCGCCGGGGGCGGGCGCGGTGCTGCTGACCCCCACCCTCTTCCCCTTCCTCACCTTCTTCCAGGCCTTCACCGCCGTCACCCTCGGGTGCGACGCGCTGATCGCCCTCGCCCTGGTGCGGGCCGGCGCCCGGCCCGGCGGCAGCTCGGCCGGGGCCTGGCTGTGGGTCGGCGGCCTCCCGCTCCTGCTCCACATCCCGTACGCCCGCTACGACGTCCAGGCCACCGCCCTCGCGGTGGGCGCCCTGCTCGCGCTGCGCCGCAGGCCGGGCCTGGGCGGGGCGCTTGCGGGCCTGGGCGCTCTGGTCAAGGTGTGGCCGCTGCTCGCCCTGGTGGGCGCCCCGCCCGGCCGCAGCACCCGCCGCGCCCTGCTCGGCGCGCTCGGTTCGGCGGCCGTCCTGCTCACCGTGGCCGCCCTCGCCTTCGACCACTCCCTGGACTTCGCGCGCCAACAGGGCGGCCGGGGGCTCCAGATCGAGTCCCTCGGCGGCACCGCGCTCCAGCTCGCGCACCTGGCGACGGGCCGCCCCGGCCAGGTGGTCTACCGCTACGGCGCCATGGAGTTCACCGGCGCGTACGCCTCCGCGCTCGTCACCCTCAGCCTCGCCCTGACCGGGCTCGCCGTCTGCTGGCTGGTGTTCTGGCGGGTGCGCGCGCGGCGCTGGGCGGTGGCGGTGCCGCTGGACGCGGCGCTGTGCGCGGTGCTCCTGTTCACCGTGACGAGCCGGGTGATCAGCCCCCAGTACCTGGTCTGGCTCCTGGGTCTCGCCGCCGTCTGCCTCACCTCGGGCCGCACCACCCAGCGGCCGGTGGCCCAACTCCTGCTGCCCGCCGCCGCGTTGAGCGCACTCGCCTTTCCCTGCCTGTACGACGAGGTCATCGCGGGCAGCGCCCTGGGCACGGGGGTGATGGCCGCCCGCAACGCGTTGCTGCTCGCGGCCGCCCTGGTCTCCTGCCGCAGGCTGTGGGCCGCCACGGTGACGGCGTCGACGGCCACGGTGCGGGACGCCACCATCAGCGAACGACACTGAAGGGGCGCCCACCCCAGGGTGGGCGCCCCTTCACCGCGTCAACTGCCCGCTGCGGAAGCTCAGACGTGCGTGCGCAGCAGCGTCCGCATGGTCCGCATGGCGACCGACAGGTTGGCCAGATCGAACGCGTCGGAGGACTGAATCTCCTCCAGGGTCGTGCGCGCACGCCCCAGGATCGCCGCGTTCTTCTCCTCCCACGCCTTGAAGCGCTCCTCCGGCGAGGTCATGCCGTTGCCGGCCGCCAGGACGTCCTGCGTCAGCCCGGCGTGGGCCGCGAACAGGTCCTCGCGGATGGCGGCGCGCGCCATCGACTGCCAGCGGTCGGCGCGCGGCAGCTCGATGATCCGGTCGAGGAGCTGGGTGATGCGCAGCCGGTCGGCCAGGTCGTAGTAGACCTCGGCGACCTGGAGCGGCTCCTTGCCGGTGCGGGCCGCGATGGCCACGATGTCGAGCGCCGGGAAGGCCGAGGAGAACCCGGCGACCCGCCGCGCGAGCTCCTCCGGCACACCCGCGCCGGTCAGCTCGTCCAGGATGCTCTGGTGCCACTCCAGGTCGGCGCCCCTGAGCAGACCCGCGAGCGCGTCCCAGACCTGGGCGACACCGGCCGAGAAGTCCTCGATCGTCTCGGCGATCTGGAGCGGCTGCGGCCGGTTGTTGAGCAACCAGCGGGTGCCGCGCTCCACCAGGCGGCGCGAGTGCAGCCGGATCCGGGTCTGGACCTCGGCGTCGACCTTGTTGTCGAGCGCCTCGACCGCGTCCCACACCTGGTTGACGTCGAAGATCTCGCGGGCCGCGGCGTGCGCCCGCACGATCTCTTCGAGCGAGGCGCCGGTCTCCTCGCGCAACCGGTGCAGGAAGGTCGAGCCACCGATGTTGACGGTGTCGTTGACCAGCACCGTGGTGATGATCTCGCGGCGCAGCGCGTGCCCGTCGACCGCCTCGGTGAACTTCTCGCGAAGCTGCTCGGGGAAGTAGGCGTGCAGCAGCTTGGCGAGGTAGGGGTCGTCCGGGAGCACCGTGTGGATCAGCTCGTCGGCCACCGTGATCTTGGTGTAAGCGAGCAGCACGGCGAGCTCGGGCTGGCTGAGCCCCTTGCCGGTGTTGAGCAGCTCGCGGATCTGGCGGTCGTTGGGCAGGAACTCGATGGCCCGGTCCAGGTGGCCGTCGCGGCCCAGACGGCGCATGAAGCGCTGGTGGGCGTGGAGCAGCGAGGGCGACTGTGCGACCGCGTTGGCCAGCGCCACGTTCTGCGCGTAGTTGTTGCGCAGCACCAGGTGGCCGACCTCGTCGGTCATCGCCGCGAGGATCTTGTTGCGCTGCTTGACGGTCATGTCGCCGTCGGTGACGAGCCCGTTGAGCAGGATCTTGATGTTCACCTCGTGGTCGGAGGTGTCCACACCGGCGCTGTTGTCGATGGCGTCGGTGTTGATCTTGCCGCCGTCGCCCTCGGGGCCGCCCTTGCGGTCGAACTCGATGCGGCCGAGCTGGGTGAGACCCAGGTTGCCGCCTTCGCCGACGACCTTGACCCGCAGCTCCTCGCCGTTGACGCGGATCGCGTCGTTGGCCTTGTCGCCGACGTCGGTGTTGGACTCCGCCGACGACTTCACATACGTACCGATGCCGCCGTTCCACAGCAGGTCGACCGGGGCCTTCAGGATCGCCTGCATCAGGTCGGCCGGGGTCAGCTTGGTGACGCCGGCCGGGATGCCGAGGGCTTCGCGGATGTGCGCGTTCAGCGGGATCGACTTGGCGGTGCGGGGGTGGATGCCACCGCCCGCCGACAGCAGCTCCTTGTCGTAATCGGCCCAGCTGGAGCGCGGCAGGTCGAACAGGCGGCGGCGCTCCGCGTAGGAGGTCGCCGCGTCCGGATTCGGGTCGATGAAGATGTGCCGGTGGTCGAATGCGGCGACCAGCCGGATGTGCTCGGAGAGCAGCATGCCGTTGCCGAACACGTCGCCCGACATGTCGCCGACGCCGACGACCGTGAAGTCCTCGCTCTGGCTGTCGTGGCCCAGCTCGCGGAAGTGCCGCTTGACGGACTCCCAGGCGCCGCGGGCGGTGATGCCCATGCCCTTGTGGTCGTAGCCGGCGGAGCCGCCGGACGCGAAGGCGTCGCCGAGCCAGAAGTTGTAGCTGATCGCCACGTCGTTGGCGATGTCCGAGAACGTCGCGGTGCCCTTGTCGGCGGCGACCACGAGGTAGGTGTCGTCCTCGTCGTGGCGGACCACGTCGGCCGGCGGGACGACCTCGCCCGCGACCAGGTTGTCGGTGATGTCGAGCAGCGCCGAGATGAACGTCTTGTAGCTGGCGATGCCCTCGGCGAGCCAGGCGTCGCGGTCCACCGACGGGTCGGGGAGCTGCTTGGCGACGAAGCCGCCCTTGGCGCCGACCGGCACGATGACGGTGTTCTTCACCATCTGTGCCTTGACCAGGCCGAGGATCTCGGTGCGGAAGTCCTCACGCCGGTCGGACCAGCGCAGGCCGCCTCGGGCGACCTTGCCGAAGCGCAGGTGGACGCCCTCGACGCGCGGCGAGTACACCCAGATCTCGAACTGCGGGCGGGGCGCGGGGAGATCGGGGATGGCCTGCGGGTCGAACTTCATCGAGACGTACGCGTGGGGGTTGCCCTCCGCGTTCTTCTGCCAGTAGTTGGTCCGCAGCGTCGCCTTGATGACGGTCAGGAACGAGCGCAGGATGCGGTCCTCGTCCAGGCTGGCGACCTGGTCGAGGGCGCCGTCGAGCTCTTCGAGCAGCCCGTCGGTGAGCTCGGTGCCGGCCTTCTGCCGTTCCGGCGAGAGCCGCGCTTCGAAGAGCGAGACCAGCAGCCGGGTGGTGTGGACGTTGTCGCGGAGGGTGTCCTCCATGTAGTCCTGGCTGAAGGTGGAGCCGGCCTGGCGCAGGTACTTGGCGTAGGCGCGCAGCACCATCGCCTGGCGCCAGTTGAGGCCGGCGCGCAGCACCAGGGAGTTGAAACCGTCGTTCTCTGCGGCGCCGGTCCACGTCGCGGCGAAGGCCTCCTGGAAGCGCTCGCGGGCGTCGTCGGCGAGGTAGTCGCCGGTACCGGTGCTCTTCTTCGGCATGCGCAGACCGAAGTCGTAGATCCAGGCGTGCGTACGGTCGGCGCAGCGCAGCTCGTAGGGGCGCTCGTCGGTGACCTCCACGCCGAGGCGCTGGAGCACCGGGAGGACCGCGGAGAGCGAGACCTGCTCGCCGATCCGGTAGATCTTGAAGCGGCGCTCGCCGGGCGCGGCGCCCACCGGCTCGTACAGGGAGAGCGCGAAGTCCCGCCGCCCGTGGGTGAGTTGCTCCAGGTGGACGAGGTCGGCGACGGCCGCGCGCGGCGAGTGGTCGGCCTTGTAGCCCTCGGGGAAGGCGTGTCCGTAGCGGCGCAGCAGCTCGGCGGCGCGCTCCTCGCCGCACTCGGCGTTCAGTGCGTCGGAGAAGCCGTCGGCCCAGGAGCGGGCGGCCTCGACCAGGCGGGCCTCGATGCGCTCGGAGTCGGCGTCGGTGAGCGCGGTCAGCTCGGTGCCGGCCGGGACGCGGACCACGAAGTGGAGCCGGGACAGGATCGACTCGGTGTTCCACGCGGTGAAGTCGACGCTGGTGCCGCCGAGCTCCTCCTTGAGGATGTCGATCAGCCGCAGGCGTACGCCCGTGGTGTAGCGGTCGCGCGGCAGGTAGATCAGCGCCGAGTAGTAGCGGCCGTACTCGTCCTGGCGCAGGTAGAGCCGCAGCCTGCGGCGCTCCTGGAGGTACAGGACGGAGGTCACGATGGAGCGCAGCTGGTCGGCGGGGGTCTGGAACAGCTCGTCGCGCGGGTAGGTCTCCATGATCTGGAGCAGGTCGCGGCCGTCGTGGCTGTTGGGCGAGAACCCGGCGCCCTTGAGGACTTCCTGGACCTTGCGGCGCACGACCGGCACCCGGCGCACCGACTCGGTGTACGCGGCCGAGGAGAACAGGCCGAGGAAGCGGCGCTCGCCGATCACATTGCCCTGCTCGTCGAACTTCTTGACGCCGACGTAGTCGAGGTAGGACGGGCGGTGCACGGTGGCGCGGCTGTTGGCCTTGGTCAGCACGAGCAGCTTGTGCTCGCGGGCCTTGGCGCGGGCGTCGGCGGGCAGCCGGCTGAAGGACGGCGAGACGGGGTGGGCGTCGTCCTCGCCGTGCTTGGGGTCGGAGCGCAGGATGCCGAGGCCGGTGCCGGGGACGGCGGACAGCGAGTCGTCGTCGGTGAGCTGGTACTCGCGGTAGCCGAGGAAGGTGAAGTGGTCGACGGAGAGCCAGCGCAGCAGCTCGCGGGCCTCGTCGATGTCCTCGTCGAGGAGGTCGCCGGCCTTCGGCTCCTTGGGCAGCTCGTCGGCGATGCGCAGCGCGGCGTCGCGCATCTTCTCCCAGTCCTCGACGGCTTCCCGTACGTCGGACAGGACACGCAGCAGATCGGCGGTGATCTGCTTCAGGTCGGCCCGGTCGGTCTCGCGGTCGATCTCGACGTGGATCCAGGACTCGGTGAGCGCGTCGTGCGGCAGCTCGGCGGTCGGGGCGGCGGTGTCGAGCACCTCGATGAGCTTGCCGGTGACGTCGCGGCGCACGACGACCTGCGGGTGGATCACCACGTGGATGCCGCGGCTCTGCCGGGACAGCTCGTTGGTGACCGAGTCGACCAGGAAGGGCATGTCGTCGGTGACGACCTCGACCACGGAGTGGCTGCAGGTCCAGCCGTTCTCCTCGACGGTCGGGGTGTGCACCCGGACGTTGGCGGTGCCCTGCGGCCGGTTCTCCGCGAGACGGTAGTGGGAGAGCGCGGCGCCGAAGACGTCGACCGGGTCGCGGTCGGCGAGGTCCTCGGGCGCGGTGTGCAGGTAGTAGCGCTGGAGGTACCCGAGGAGGACGCCCTGGTCGGGACCTTCCTCGCTCGTGGCCTCGGTCGTGGCCGCCCGGTCGCTCCTGGGGGTGTCCCCCAGGGCTCCGGGCCCCCCGGCCGGGCTGTTCTCAGCTACCCGGGCCGCCCGTGCGAGCAGCTCGGCCTTGGCTTCGTCCAGCTTGGTCTGCATGTCCTCTGGCTCCTGTCGCGCGCCGTTGCGTGACGTAGGGGAAAGAAGCGACGCAACGCCACGACGCGGGGTGTCCGGTCGGTGTCGACGCTATGCCGCGATGAGAGATACCCGGGCGCATACCGGCCAATTGTGTGGCTTCGGGCCTTGACTCCGGGTGGAGGGGATCAGCGACTGCCCGGGCGCCGTGGCGCTCCGGGCGCAGGGCAGAGGCGGCAGTGCCTCCGCGACATATCGCGCTGATCACGGGACAAGGCTATCGCTCCTGCACCCCGGCTCGTCATGAGCCTCTTGTGTACAAAAGACGGGCTCGTAGTTGGACACTCTGGACAGCCGGACGGCGACGTGAACCAGCCGCCCGACCGAACGCGTGGTCGACACCGGCCGTGCGCCCGGCCGCCCGGGCGTGGTCGACCCTGGCGGTGCGCCTGGCCGTCCGGCTTGGTCGACGCCGGCCGTGCGCCCAGCCGTGCAGCTGGCCGGCCGCCGCCTCAGCCGACCAGTTCCTCCGCGACCGCCACCGCTTCCGCGAGCGTGTCCACGACGGGGACGCCGGCGGCCGTGAGGCTGGCCCGACTGTGCGAGCCGCCGGTGAACAGCACGGCTCGCGCACCCACGGCGGCCGCGGCCACGGCGTCGTCCACCGCGTCCCCGATCACCACGATCCGTTCGCCGGATATCTCCGGGTCGGCGGCGCGCAGTGCGGTCAGATGGCGCACCATGTGCTCGGCCTTGCTGCCGTGCGAAGGGCCCGTACGTCCGTCGACGCGCAGGAAGTGCTCGGTGATGCCGTGCCGGCGCACGATCGGCACCAGGTGCTCATGCGGCGCCATGGACAGCAGGGACTGGCCGAGACCGGCCGCATAGCGCGCGGCGAGCAGCTCCGCGGCGCCCTCGGTGAGCCCACAGCCGTCTGCTCTCGCCCAGTACTGCTCATGGAAGGCCGCGTCCATGACCAACCACTCGGCGTCGGTGGGCAGGCGTCCCATGAGCCGCCGGTAGAAGTGCGGAATCGGCACGCAGTACAGATCGCGGTAGCGCTCCAGCGTGATCGGCTCGATGCCCAGCTGTGCGAAGGCGGCGTTGGTCGCCTCGATGACCGTCGCGATGTCGTCGAGCAGTGTGCCGTTCCAGTCCCACACCAGATGCACCGGGCGCCTGCCCGTCATCCGCCTGCGGTCCACCATGCCGTTCACTGCGTCATCCACTACGTCATCCACTGTGCTGTCCCCCATGCCGTTCCCGATGCCCAAACGGTACCCATCCCCACTGACAATCGACCGCGGGCCGGCGTATCGGCTGGTCAGGGGGCGGGCGGGTGGCGGGCGAGCTGGGCGGCACCGGGTGGCCGGCCGGCTGGACGTCAGGCGATCAGGTTGGGGATCTCCTGCACCCCGAACCACAGCAGCTCGTGGTCCTCGGCACCGTCCACCGTGAACTGGGCGTCGTCGTCGCCGTGGTCCGCGGCGCCGAGCGCGTCCGCCGCGGCCGTCACGTCGGCCACCGCGTCCTCCGCGTCCACATGGACGGCGGCCGCCTTGGCCAGCGCCACCGCCGAGGTGATCCGGACCTCGCCGAGCGAACTCGCGTCCAGGGCGCTGTCCGGGTCGGCCGTCGCGGCGTCGTCCGGCACGTCGGCGGCGATCACGACACGGCGCCTGACCGTGCCGGGCTCCCCGGCGAGCAGGCGCAGCGAGGCGGCAGCGGCCCGGTTGAGCGCCGCGTACTCCAGCTCCTCGATGTCGTCCGAGACGTACCACTCGCGCAGGCCCGGCGTGACGGCGTAGGCGGTGAGCGGCCCGGGGCCGAGCTCTCCGGCACGGTGCGCCGTCGCGAGACCGGAGATGGTCAGGGGTACGTACACGCGCATGACAGACCGCTCTCTTCTCGTCGTCTCATCGGGTCGGGAGACGGCTTCAGGATACGCGTGGGAGTCCCCCTTCGAGCTGCCGGTGCCCCCTCGGCGCCGCCTCCCGCCCGGGCCGGCCGCACCAGTCCCCACCTGGGGCGACGCTCGGCCCGCTCATCCGGATAGGTGAATCCGTACGACATGACCTACCCCGGGTTTCCGTCCTTGCGGACGCTCCCGCCGTCCCCGTACAAGATCCCCAACAGAAGTTACCCATGGGTATCGACCCATGGGAATCGAAGGGGGCGGCAGCCATGAGCAGGACCACGACCGGGCCGGCAGGACGCGACGATCAGCGCAGGCCCGGCGGTACCGGGAGCCGACGGCCGCAGCGACTGACGCCGCACGAACTGTTCGCGCAGAAACTGCTCGCGGTGCTCAGCGGCGAACGCCCGGTGCACTGGATGCTGGGCCTGACGGTCGGTGAGGCGTACGAACAGCTGGTGCGGCTCGCCCCGGGCACCCCCTTCCGCACCCGCGGCGCCCGCCCCGTCGTACGGTCCTGCCGCGCGGCCCCGCCGGCCCGCGGCATCGTCGAGGCGGCCGCCTGCATCGCGGCGGGCGAGCAGGTACGCGCCATGGCCTTCCGCCTGGAACAGGGCGCCGACCTGCGCTGGCGCTGCGCCGCGGTGGAGCTGGGCGGCGAACGCGTCCCGGCGTAAACAGGGGCAGCACCGCCCGCGTCGGCAGAACGACGAGGCGGCCGGCCCCCGTCCGTAACGCCGGCACCACTCCGTGCGGGGCGATGCGGGGGGCCTGGCCGCCTCTCCAGCGCCGGCAGCCGGCTGCCCGACGCCCAACGCTGCCGACCTCGTCGAGGCCCGGCGCCACCCCACCAGGGGCGCGGGGAACTGCGCCACCGGCCCCCACCGGCCCGCACCCGAAAGCAGACCCCGGAGGCTTCACCCCAGACCCCGGCCCCGCCTCTGAGGACCCCGGCATCCACCCCGGCCCCGCCTCTGAGGACCCCGGCATCCACCCCGGCCCCGCCTCTGGGGGCCCCGGCATCCACCCCGGCGCCAACACGATCGAGGCCCGGCACCCGCCCCGGTACCAACACGATCGAGGGGCCCCGCACGGCCCACCCGCGCCGGCACGTCGAGGGGCTCGGCACCACCCCGGTGCCGAGCCCCTCGAACGTCGTAGCGCCAACCTACTTCTTGCGGCGCCGCCCACCCGTCGTCTTCTGCGCCTTGCGGCGCTCCGCGCGCGTCAGGCCGTCGCCCTCGGCGCGGCCCGGCTCGTCGTCACCGTTGTCGAAGTCGCCCTCGACGATGCCGCCCTCGCCGTCGACCGTCGGCGCCGAGAAGTGCAGCCGGTCCGGGCGCTGCGGGGCGTCGAGGCCCTTGGCCCGGATCTCCGGACGCGCGGCCGGGATGTCCTCCTTGGTGAGCGAGGGGCCGTCGGTGAGCGCGGCGTCCACGACCGGGACCTCCTCGACCTGCTGCTCGACCTGGACCTCCAGGTTGAACAGGTAGCCGACCGACTCCTCCTTGATGCCCTCCATCATGGCGTTGAACATGTCGAAGCCCTCGCGCTGGTACTCGACCAGCGGGTCCTTCTGCGCCATGGCCCGCAGGCCGATGCCCTCCTGGAGGTAGTCCATCTCGTAGAGGTGCTCGCGCCACTTGCGGTCGAGGACCGAGAGGACCACGCGGCGCTCCAGCTCACGCATGATGTCGGAGCCGAGCTGCTCCTCGCGGGAGGCGTACTGCTCGTAGATGTCGTCCTTGACCGACTCGGCGATGAACTCGGCGGTGATGCCCGCCCGGTCGCCCGCCGCGTCCTCCAGCTCCTCCACGGTGACCTTCACCGGGTAGAGCTGCTTGAAGGCGCCCCACAGCCGGTCCAGGTCCCACTCCTCGGCGAAGCCCTCGACGGTCTCGGCCTGGATGTAGGCATCGATCGTGTCGTCCATGAAGTGGCGCACGTGCTCGTGCAGGTCCTCGCCCTCCAGGACGCGGCGGCGCTCGCCGTAGATGACCTCGCGCTGCCGGTTGAGCACCTCGTCGTACTTGAGGACGTTCTTGCGGGTCTCGAAGTTCTGCTGCTCGACCTGCGACTGGGCGGACGCGATCGCACGCGTCACCATCTTGTTCTCGATCGGCACGTCGTCCGGCACGTTGGCCATCGCCATCACGCGCTCGACCATCTGGGCCTTGAACAGGCGCATCAGGTCGTCGCCGAGCGACAGGTAGAAGCGGGACTCGCCCGGGTCGCCCTGACGGCCGGAACGGCCACGCAGCTGGTTGTCGATGCGGCGCGACTCATGGCGCTCGGTGCCCAGCACGTACAGGCCGCCGAGGTCCTTGACCTCTTCGAACTCGGCCTTGACGGCCTGCTCGGCCTTCTCCAGGGCGGCGGGCAGCGCGGCGGCCCACTCCTCGACGTGCTCGACCGGGTCGAGGCCCGCCTGGCGCAGCTCGGCCTCGGCCAGGTCGTCCGGGTTGCCGCCGAGCTTGATGTCGGTGCCTCGTCCGGCCATGTTGGTGGCGACGGTGACGGCGCCCTTGCGGCCGGCCTGGGCGACGATCGTCGCCTCACGGTCGTGCTGCTTGGCGTTGAGCACCTCGTGCTGGATGCCGCGCTTGGAGAGCTGCTGCGAGAGGTACTCGGACTTCTCGACCGAGGTGGTGCCGACCAGGATCGGCTGGCCCTTCTCGTGCTTCTCGGCGATGTCGTCGACGACCGCCTCGAACTTGGCGACCTCGGTGCGGTAGATCAGGTCCGACTGGTCCTTGCGGACCATGGGCCGGTTGGTCGGGATCGGCACGACGCCCAGCTTGTAGATCTGGTGGAACTCGGCGGCCTCGGTCATCGCCGTACCGGTCATGCCGGACAGACCGGGCTCTTCCTTGCCCTGCTGGTCGTGGCGCTTGTAGAGGCGGAAGAAGTTCTGGAGGGTGATCGTGGCGAGCGTCTGGTTCTCGTCCTTGATGTCCACCCCTTCCTTCGCCTCGATCGCCTGGTGCATGCCCTCGTTGTAGCGGCGGCCGGCGAGGATACGGCCGGTGTGCTCGTCGACGATCATGACTTCGCCGTCCATGACGACGTAGTCCTTGTCCTTCTTGAACAGTTCCTTCGCCTTGATGGCGTTGTTCAGGTAACCCACGAGCGGGGTGTTCACCGACTCGTAGAGGTTGTCGATGCCCAGCCAGTCCTCGACCTTGGCGACGCCCGGCTCGTGGATGGCGACGGTGCGCTTCTTCTCGTCGACCTCGTAGTCGCCGGTCTCCTCGATGCCCTTCAGCGGGTTGCCCGCCTCGCCCTTGGTCAGGCGCGTCACCAGCTTGGCGAAGTCGCCGTACCACTTGGTGGCCTGGTCGGCCGGGCCGGAGATGATCAGCGGCGTACGGGCCTCGTCGACCAGGATCGAGTCGACCTCGTCGACGATCGCGAAGTTGTGGCCGCGCTGGACGAGCTCGTCCTGGGACCACGCCATGTTGTCGCGCAGGTAGTCGAAGCCGAACTCGTTGTTCGTGCCGTACGTGATGTCACAGGCGTACATCGCGCGACGCTCGGCGGGCGACATGTTGGCCAGGATGCAGCCGACCTCCAGGCCGAGGAACTTGTGCACCCGGCCCATCATCTCGGAGTCGCGCTCGGCCAGATAGTCGTTGACCGTGATCAGGTGCACGCCCTTGCCGGACAGTGCGTTCAGGTACGCCGGCAGCGTGCCGACGAGGGTCTTGCCCTCACCGGTCTTCATCTCGGCGACATAGCCGAGGTGCAGCGCGGCGCCACCCATCATCTGGACGTCGTAGTGACGCTGGCCAAGGACGCGCTTGGCGGCCTCGCGCACGGTCGCGAAGGCTTCGGGGAGCAGGTCGTCCAGGCTCTCGCCGTCCGCATAACGCTGCTTGTACTCGTCGGTGAGGGCACGCAGCTCGGCGTCGGAGAGGTTGACGAAGTCCTCTTCGATGGAGTTGACCTGGTCCGCGATGCGGTGCAGCTTGCGCAGGATCTTGCCTTCGCCTGCACGCATGATCTTTGAGAGGACGGACACGGGGGTTGGTCTCCTTGCCGGTCGGGCCTGGCGCGGTCGAGTGGCTAGTGGGTGTGGGTACAGCAACGGTCATCGTATGCGAGGACCCGGCCGCGCCGGGAGGTCTGCTGTCACGACAACGGACGGGACTCCCCGAAGGTGCCGGGCTGCGAAGGAAATGGGGCGGCTCGGGGGCGCGTGAGGGAAGCCGAGCTGCAGCTCGCGCGCACGGCGAGCGGCTCGGAGGCGCGTGAGGGAAGCCCAGCTGCAGCTCGCGCGCACGGCGCCCGGAATACGGGGCGGCACCCGCTGCGGCTCGCGTGCACGGCGCCCGGAACACGGGGGCGGCACCCGCCGCGGCTCGCGCGCACGGCGCCCGGCATCCCGGGCCGGCCCCGGGGCGCTGTCAGTGGCGGCCACTATCGTGCGGAGCATGACCAGCCTGCCGCTCCCCGCCGTGGAACTGTCCGCCGACGAGGCCCGCCGGATCGCCCTGCGCGCCCAGGGCCTCCTGGGCGCGGCCGACCGCAGGGGCGGGGTGCGCGGGGTTCTGCGCCACCTCGGCGCGGTTCAGCTCGACACCATCTCCGTGCTCGCCCGGTCGCACGAACTCGTCGCCTACGCCCGCCTCGGCGCAATCGGCCGCACACCCGTCGAAGAGGCGTACTGGAGCGGCGGCCACGCCTTCGAGTACTGGTCGCACGCCGCGTGCATCCTGCCCGTCGAGGAGTGGCCGCACTTCGCCTTCCGCCGCCGCGCCTACCGCTCGCGGCCGCACTGGGGCCACGAGCTGCCGGACGGCGTCTACGAGCAGGTGATCAAGCAGCTGCGCGCCGAAGGCCCGCTCACGGCAACCGACTTGGGCGGCGCCAAGAACAAGGGCGAGTGGTGGGACTGGTCGGCCTCGAAGGTCGCCGTCGAGCGGGCGCTGATGTACGGCGAGGTGGTCTGCACCGAGCGGCGCGGCTGGAAGCGGGTGTACGACCTCGCGGAGCGCGCCATCCCGGACGCTCTGCTCCACGACGACCTGGACGACGCGGAGTGCGTACGCCGCCTGGTGCGGCTCGCCGGGCAGTCGCTCGGCGTCGGCACCCGGGCGGACATCGCCGACTACCACCGGCTCAAGGGCGAGCAGTTCGACGCGGTGGTCGCCGATTCGGGTCTGGTGCCGGTCACCGTGGAAGGCTGGTCCAAGCCGGCCTGGGCCGACCCCGAGGCGCTGGCCACCGTGGCGCGCGGCCGCCACCGCACCACCCTGCTGTCGCCGTTCGACTCGCTGGTCTGGGAGCGCGCCCGTACCGAGCGGATCTTCGGCTTCACCCACCGTCTGGAGGCGTACGTCCCCAAACCCAAGCGGATCCACGGATACTTCGCGATGCCGCTGCTCTCCGGCGGCAAACTGATCGGCCGGGTCGACCCGGCGCGCGAGGGTCGCACCCTGGTGGCACGGCAGGTCTCGCTGGCCTCGCCGAAGGCCGTACGGCCCATGGCCCAGGCCCTGTTGGAGGCAGCCGCGTGGGTGGGATGCGACGCCGTACGGATCGAGCGGGCCGGGTCGCCTCAGGAGGCGGCCGCGCTGACCGCGGCGCTCGCTATCTGATCTCCAGGATCTTCTCGCGCATCGCGTAGACCACGGCTTCCATCCTGGAGTGCAGCTGGAGCTTCTCCAGGATGTTGCGCACGTGGTTCTTCACCGTGTTCTCGGAGATGAACAACTGCTTGGCGATGTCGCGGTTGTTCATCCCCGTCGCGACGAGCTTGAGGACCTCCAGCTCGCGGTCGGTGAGCCGGGGCGCGGGCACCAGGCGGCGCTCGTCGGTGCGCTGGATCATCGACTTGAACTCGGTGAGCAGCTTGGACGCCATTGAGGGGCTGATCTGCGACTGCCCGTCGGCGACCGCCCGGATCGCGGTGGCCACCTCGTCGGTGGAGATCTCCTTGAGGAGGTAGCCGGTCGCGCCGGCCTTGATCGCGTCGTAGAGGTCGGCCTCCTCGTCGCTGATCGTCAACATGATGATCTTCGCGCTGGGGGCCACCTCCTTGATGGAGGTGCAGGCCTCGATGCCACCGCGCCGCGGCATGCGGACATCCATGAGGACGATGTCCGGCAGCAGGTCGGCCGCCTTGTCCACCGCTTCCGCGCCGTCGCCCGCCTCGCCGACGACCTGGATGTCCTCCTCCGCGGCCAGCACGATCTCCAGGCCCCTGCGGAACAGGGCGTGGTCGTCCACCACCAGGACCCGGATCGGCTCCTTGCGGGAGCCTCCGGTGTCCATGCCGTTGTCGAACTCCCCACCGTTCGGGCTGTCGGCACGGGAACCGCCGTGTACCGGCCCGAAGCTGTCCGCCATCGTTCCTCCCCCTGAAGGCCGTGGCCCGCGTTGGTGTGCTGCCCAACCACGCTCCTGGGAGCTGCGGTTGACGTGCGACGCCATGATTTCATGCCCGGCCGTCAGAAAGGTGATCCAGTGGTCGCACGATGGTGCCCCTGGGGGCGCACAAGCGCTCCAGGGGCACCACCACTCGTTGGTACGGCACGCCGTCCGCGAGCGTTCAGCGCGCGGGCCGGCCGCTGCGGCCGTGGTTCTCGCCGGGCGGGGTCAGCCGCCCAGGGCACCGCCCGCGCCGCTCGCGTCCTCGCCCGCGAGCGGGTCGGTCTCCAGGTGGATGACGCCGTAGTCGTAGGCGTGTCGCCGGTAGACGACGCTGGGCTGCTTCGTCTCCGCGTCGACGAACAGATAGAAGTCGTGCCCGACCAGCTCCATCTCGTAGAGCGCCTGGTCGAGCGTGACGGGGGCCGCGGTGTGCGTCTTCTCGCGCACCACCAGCGGGCCTTCGCCCTGCACTTCGAGCGTGCCGATCCTCGTGGTGGGCACGCTCTCGTCCTTCGCGGTGGCCACGAGCTCACCGTTGCCGTTCAGCTCCGCCACACCCGGCACGGCGTCGACGACCTCGGCGGCCGAGAGCCGGCCGTTGCCGCGGCGCGTGTACCGCTTGTCGTGCTGCTTGCGCAGCCGCGCCTCCAGCTTGCCGGTCGCCAGGTCCAGCGCCGCGTACGGGTCCGCCGCCGCCGCCTCCGCGCGGATGACCGGACCCCGCGAGTGGAGGGTGATCTCCACCCGGTCCGAACGGTCCGCCTGCCGCGGGTTGTGTTCCTTGGACACCTCGACGTCGAGGCTGATTACCTTGCCGTCGAGCTTCTGGATCTTCTCCAGCTTCAGCTTCTCGGCCACGTGCTTGCGGAACCGCTCGGGCACCTCGGTCTTGCGGCCCTTGACGACGATGTCCACGCAGAACTCCGTTCCCGGATCGCTCCGCCTCAACGCGGAGCTGCTCCCTTTTGCACCAGGCCCCGGTGAGTGCCGGAGCCTCGGACTCGGTGACGTATCACCTCCTCCTCCCCCGTCGAGAAGATCCCCACCCCACCCCGTCGGGGGTAAGTGAAAACGCGCCGAAGCTCAGCCGTGCATTAAGTGAACGGGCTTTCGCCATTCCTCACAACCGAACATAGCTCGCCCGACGCGATGTCGGCACCCGCTACTGGCACGTACCTCCAGTCAGGTGTTTCTCTCCTCTCGCTACCTGCAACGATGCAGATTCCCGGTCAGTTCCGGTTTATCGCGAACGATTCCGGAGTGGCCGCGACAACCGCTGCCACGGGCGGCGGTTGGCCTGCATCGCTCTGCGCCTCCCCTGTTCTCCGCCGATGATGCGTGGGTCCCGGCAGTGAAAATCCCGGAATTCCCTGCCTGAGGCATCCATCTCTGTCCTGTAAACCCATACGGGGTTCCCGTACCCCCGGTTCCCGGGCCGCCCGGGCCGCCTCCACGAGCGAGGCGCCCGAGCTCAGCCCACGCACCGCCCGGGCCGCCTCCACGAGCGAGGCACCCGTGGTCATCAGGTCGTCCACCAGGACCACCTGGCCGCCCGCCAGCAGGCGCGCGCCCCCGCTCGCCACCGTCAGGGCTCCGGAGAGATTCGCGAGCCTCTGCGGGGCGCTCAGGCCCGCCTGGTCGGCCACGCCGCGGCGCTGCCGCAGGACCGCGGCGACCCGGGCGTCGGTCCCGGTGCGCCTGAGCTCCGCGGCGGCCGCGAGGGCCATTCGGCGGGTCGCGTCGTGTCCGCGGGCCCGCACCGCGCGCCGCGAGGACGGCACAGGAACCAGCACCAGCGGCCCCGCCCATCCGGGCCCCTCTCCGCCGGGCCCCCGCCCCTCGGACCCCTCCCCGCCTGCTCCCTCCCCGTCGAATCCCTCCCCGCCGGCCCCTTCTCCGCCGGGATCCGCTCGCCCCGCGGCCGCCCGCGCCGCAGCGGCGAGAGCCTGTCCGAGCACCCCGGCGAGGCCGAGGGCGCCCCGCTCCTTGTGTCCGAGCAGCATCGCCCGCACGGCGTCCTCGTAGCGCGCCGCCGCGTACACCGGTGGCAGCCCGGCGGGCTCGGGCGCCGGGCGCACCCGGCGTACCCGCGCGCCGAGCAGCGCCAACCGGCACCGCTCGCACAACGCCGTCCGCTGCTCGCCGCAACCGCCGCAGGCAGTCGGCAGCACGAGCCCGGAGAACTCCCGCCACCACCCCCGCATGACCTCCACTGTGCCCAAGGGGGCCACACCGTGCCACCCCTGTGGACAACGGGCAGCGCGGACCGGACCATCCCTGTGGACAACGGGCAGCGCGGACCGGACCATCCCTGTGGACAACGGGCAGGGCGGCCCGGACCATCCCTGTGGACAACCTGGCTCGGACCAGTCCGCGGGCCATCAAGGGCAGGCAGGCCCACCCCGTTGAACGCCCCGCCATCCCAGCCCGGGAAGGCCAACCGGCCGCACCCCGGCCCAGGAAGGCCAGCCCGCTCCCTTCCGGGGCACCTTGGCGGCTCAGCCGGGGTAGGCGGGCGCGGAGCCCTTCTTGACCGCGGTCTTCCAGTTCGCGCCCGGCGGCAGCCGGACGATGCCGTCCTCCTGGGAATGCGCCACCAGAGGCATCCGGTCGTCGTCCGTGGCGGCCACATCCGTCACCTTGTTGACGCTCGGCAGAGTCCCGGCCGCGGACGTGGAGCCGTCCGTCTGCACATAGCGCAGCTGCTGCGAGACCCCGCCGACCTCCTTGCCGACCACGACCAGCCGGCTGCGCCCGGCCCAGGACACCGCGGCCACGTCCTCCATCTGCGGCGCCGCGGGCCGCAGCCCGACCACCGAGAGCACGCTGTCGGCACCGTCGTCACTGCGCTCGACCCGGCCCATCTGGAGTGTCGTACGCCCGCCCTGGAGGACGAGCAGCGCGGCCCGCACGCCGTCCGCCGACATGCGCACCTGCTGGATGCGCCCCTCGCCGAGACCGGCCACGTCGACCACCTGGGGTTGTCCCGTGCCCTGCGCGAGCCGCAGCAGCCGCGGTTTGGCCGGATCGCGGTCGGCCACCCACAGATCACCCCGGCCGTCCCAACTCGGCGCCGAAAGGCCACCGTTGGCGTCCTTGCCGGCGCTGGTCACCGACGTACGCACCAGTTCACCGCCGGCCGCGAGCGGGGCCACGAACAGCGACCTGCCGTCCGCCGAAACGCCGGCCGCCCGCTTCTCGTCCCGCGAGACAGCGACCGTACGCACCTGCTGCGCGCCCTTGCCGAACGGGCCCTGCACCGGTTCCGTCACCACCGAGTCGGAGTCGTCCGAGCCGTCCCCGTCATCGGGACCGCTCGCCCCGTGCGCGGGGCTGCCCGAGCCGTCCGAGCCCGCGTCGGCGCGCATGCGCTCGACATGGCCGCCGGCGTCCACGAAGTACTGGCCGGGACTGGTCGACATGCGGTCGGGCGCGTACGTCTCGGCCTGGTCGCCGCTGAGGACACACAGCTGCGAACCGTTGGCCCGGTCGAGCTCCACCGAGCCGACCCGGGTCGTGGTCAAGTCCCGCAGGGTGAACAGGAGCTGCGCGGCCATCCGCTTGCACAGCGCCTCACCGGCGTTGGAGGCCCGCTCGTTCAGCGGGATCTTCAGCGCGTTGCGGTCGTCGAAGGCCAGGGACTTGGTGTCGCCCTTCAGCGCCGTTCCCGAGGGAAACTTCGATGTGACGACCGGTTCAAGCCATCTGGTGGGGCCGTCGAGAACCGACTGCACCGTCTGCGTGATGAGGTTCATCTGCGTCTCGGGGTCGGTGCGCTGGCGCACGTACACCGGGTCGGCGACGAGACGGTCCTGTCCTGCAGCGAAGTAGTACTTGTTGACGGAGCGGTAGATGCGCTGGAAGTCGGACTGACCGAGGAGCAGCCCCTCCGGCAGCGCGTCGATGCGCCACTCCTTGCTGATGCCGTCGGGACCGCTCTGCCGCACCAGGTGGATGGTCTGGCTGTACGCCGCCTGCGGCTTGGCCGGCTGGTAGGCGCGCTGTTTGTCGACGGTCGCGATGGTCTTGCCGGAGAGCGTGAAGCTGAAGCCGGTCGAGTCGGCGCCCCGGTCCCCCGTCCGGTCGGGCTGTGGATCGGGGCCTTCGGCCAGGACGGTGACCTGGTCGGCCTGCCAGTCCTTCGCGGCCTTCACGGTCAGATACTGGCGGGCCATCGCGAACTGCGGGTCGTCGCTGGTCATCGCTTCGAGGAAACCGGCGACGATCTCGTTGGGCTCGGCACCGGGCCGCGGCGGCACGGCGTACACCTGCACCTGCGAGTCGGCCCGCTGGGATGCCGAGACGGAGTGGACGTCGCCGCTGCTCGGCATGGACGCACAGCCCGACACCAGCAGCGAGCCGCAGCCCAGCACCACCACCGGCCCCAGCAGCTTGCCGCGGGCCCTCCCCCGGTCAGCGCCCACGGGCCGATCCCTCCTGCTCACTGGCGTCCGTGAGCTGTCCGCCCGCCGTGTCGTCGGCGCGCTCCGCGTCCGGCCGCGCGCTGTGTTCCGGCTCGCCGAACCGACCCACCACCCGGGACCCGCCGCCGCCCGGCATCCCCGCCGGGCTGGCCGCCGGCCCCGTGGTGCGCGGGCGCGCCGGGGCGGTGGGCGGCACCGGAAGGGCCGAACGGTCCAGGCGCGGCGTCGGCACGGTGGAGAGCCGGTTGCCCTGCGCCTGTCCGGCCGTGGCCTCGGCCTTGGCCCGTTCGCGGGCGGCCCGCGAATCCTCCGGCTCCAGCGGTATCGGCGATCCGCGCAGCGGCTCGTCCGCGGTACGCGGCAGGGTCAGGCGGAACTGGGATCCGCCGCCCGGCTCACCCCAGGCCTGCAGCCAGCCACCGTGCAGCCGGGCGTCCTCGACGGCGATCGACAGGCCGAGGCCGGTGCCGCCGGTGGTACGGGCGCGGGCCGGGTCGGCGCGCCAGAAGCGGTTGAAGACCCGGGTGGCTTCGCCGGGCTTGAGTCCCACGCCGTAGTCCCGCACCGCGACGGCGACGGCGCCGCCGGCCGCCGCGAGACGCACCACGACGTCGCGGCCCTCGCCGTGCTCCACGGCGTTGACCACCAGGTTGCGCAGCACACGCTCGACCCGGCGGGCGTCGGCCTCGGCGACCACGGGCTGTTCGTCGCCCGACACGCGTATCAGGGTGCCCTTGCGCTCGGCGAGCGGCTCGGCGCCCTCGATGACGCGGCGCACGACCTCGCGCAGGTCTATCGGCTCGGCCTCCAGGGCCGCTGCACCGGCGTCGAACCGGCTGATCTCCAGGAGGTCGGCGAGCAGCGACTCGAACCGGTCGAGCTGCCCGGCGAGCAGCTCCGCCGAGCGGGCCGTGACGGGGTCGAAGTCGACACGCGCCTCATGGATGACATCGGCCGCCATCCGTACGGTCGTCAGGGGGGTGCGCAGCTCGTGCGAGACGTCGGAGACGAACCGCCGCTGCATGCGGGACAGCTCCTCCAGCTGGTTGATCTTGACCTGGAGGTTCTGCGCCATCTTGTTGAAGGCTTCGCCGAGCCGGGCGATGTCGTCCTCACCGGTGACCTTCATCCGCTCTCTGAGGACGCCGGTGGAGAGCCGCTCGGCCACTCCGGCCGCCATCCGTACCGGCGTCACCACCTGGCGCACGACGAGCCAGGCGATCGCCCCGAGCAGCACCACGACGAAGAGTCCGGCCGTCGCCAGGGTCGTCTTGACCAGGGTGAGCGACTTCTCCTCCTGCGCCAGCGGGAAGAGGTAGTACAGCTGGTAGGACTGCCCGTCGACGTCCTTGAGGCGGGTGCCCACGACCAGCCCGGGCTCGGCCTCCTGGCCGTCGGTGAACTTGATCGAGGTGTACGTCTTGAACGCGCCGGTGCCCGCGTCGACGTCGTCCCGCAGGCTCTGCGGAACGCTGGCCCGGGGATCCACGTACCCGGAGGCGCGCGGGCCGCGGTTGCTGGACGCCGAGTCGGACGACGCCGAGCCGAGGGCGACCACGTAGAAGGCGCCCTGGCCGCTGCTGGCGAGCTGGGTCACCAGGTCGTTGCGCCAGCTCACCGAGGAGCCGGAGCCGCGCCCGCCCGACGCGGGATCGTCGGAGCCACCCGTGACGGGCGTGCCCACCTTGTCCTTCGCCACCGCGAACCCGCCGGCGGACTGGCTCTCCGCCGCCTTCTCCTTGGTTTCGAGGAGGCCGTTGCGCACCGCGCCGATGACCACGAACCCGAGCAGCACGACCACGCCGAGCGACATCAGCAGGGTGGTCGCGACCACGCGCAGTTGAATGTTGCGCCGCCACAGCCGCGCGGCGGGCAGCAGCGGGCGCCGCAGCCAGCGCACGACGAGCCGCAGCACCGGACCGCCGGGCGCTCCGTCCTGGAGCAACCGGCCGCCCCAGGACGTCTTGCGCCCAGCCACTTGGGTCATCTCAGCTCGGTCCTGCCTTGTAACCGACACCACGGACGGTCACGACGATCTCCGGCCGCTCGGGGTCCTTCTCGACCTTCGAGCGGAGCCGCTGGACATGCACATTGACCAGGCGGGTGTCGGCCGCATGGCGGTAGCCCCAGACCTGTTCGAGGAGCACCTCTCGAGTGAACACCTGCCACGGCTTGCGGGCGAGCGCGACCAGCAGGTCGAACTCGAGCGGGGTCAGTGCGATCGACTGCCCGTCCCGCTTCACCGAGTGTCCTGCCACGTCGATCACCAGATCGCCGATGGCGAGCTGCTCGGGCGCCGGCTCCTCCGACCTGCGCAGTCGTGCCCGGATCCGGGCCACCAGCTCCTTCGGCTTGAACGGCTTCACGATGTAGTCGTCGGCCCCGGACTCCAGGCCGACCACCACGTCCACGGTGTCGCTCTTCGCGGTGAGCATGACGATCGGCACACCCGACTCGGCCCTGATCAGCCTGCAGACCTCGATGCCGTCCCGTCCGGGCAGCATGAGATCGAGCAGCACCAGGTCGGGCTTGGCGTCACGGAATGCCGCCAGTGCCTTGTCGCCATCCGCTACGAACGACGGCTCAAAACCTTCTCCACGCAACACAATGCCGAGCATCTCGGCCAGTGCGGTGTCGTCGTCGACGACAAGGACGCGTCCCTTCATAAACGTCATCATCCCATTAGCTAATCGTTACCTGGCGTGACCTGGCACACAGCTCGCTCAGCCCGCCGCCTGTCACCGGGGACAGGACACCCTCCTCCGTGACGATCGCCGTGACCAGTTCCGGCGGTGTCACATCGAAGGCGGGGTTGTACGCCTGCGTCCCCAGCGGTGCCACGGGCAGCCCGGAACCGGACCCCCAGCCACCCCCCGGAATCTGCGGGACAGTGAACTCCGTCACCTCCTGGCCGGGACGCTGCTCGACCTCGATCGAAGCGCCGTCGGGGGTACGGAGGTCCACCGTGGTGACCGGCGCGACCACGATGAACGGCACGTGGTGGTACTTGGCGAGCACGGCGAGCGGATAGCTTCCCACCTTGTTCGCCACCGAGCCGTCGGCGGCTATCCGGTCGGCTCCGATGAGGACAGCATCCACCTCACCGGCGGCGAACAGCGAGCCGGCCGCATTGTCGCTCAGCAGGCTGTACGCCATTCCGCTCCCGGCGGCCTCGTACGCCGTCAGCCGCGCGCCCTGCAACAGCGGCCTCGTCTCGTCCACCCACAGCCGCCTCAGACGCCCCTCCCGGTGCGCGGCCAGCGCCACCGCGAAGGCAGTCCCCTCGCCGCCGGAGACGAGCCGGCCGGTGTTGCAGTGGGTGAGGATGCGGTGGCTGCCGCCCGGCATCAGCTCGTCGAGCAGCGCAAGCCCGTGCCGGGCCATCCGTTCACTGCCCTCGGCGTCCGAGCGGTGCAGCTCCTTGGCCGCGGTCAGCGCCGCCGCCCCGGCCTCCGCCGGCCCGGCGCCCTTCTCGACCGCCGCCCGGTACGCCCCGGCCGCCAGCCGTACCCCGTACCCGAGGTTGACCGCGGTGGGCCGCGCCCCGGCGAGGTGCTCGGCGGCCTCGTCCACGTCGTAGCCGCGCGCCGCGGCGAGCGCCACCCCGTACGCCCCGGCGAGACCGAGTAGCGGAGCTCCGCGTACCGCCAGTGTCTGGATGGCCCGCACCAGGCCCGGCACGTCCGTGCAGACCAGCTCCACCTCCTCGGCGGGCAGCCGGGTCTGGTCCAGGAGGACCAGCACGGGGCCCTCCGGCGGCTCGTCCCAGCGCAGCGAAGGTATCCCCGAAGGTCCGGGCCCCATGGTCGTTCGCACGTCCTGATCAGCCATTCGCCCAGTCTGCCCCGTGAGCCACCGACAAATGAAGGTGCGAACGAGATACAGGGGCTCGTCCATGGCCGGGATCGCCATGGCACGATGGCAGTCAACCCGAAGGAATCGGCTCGTACGGCCGGATCCGCGACCAATCCACGAGGTGGACGACCGTGAACGACTCTCCGGGCTGGGCCCCGCCCGGATCTGCCTCTTCCGACGGCGAGAACTCCGGCACACCCCCGGTCTCCGACCCGCCGGAGCGGGCCCACGCCTCCTCGAAGTGGTCCCAGGAGCAGCCCCCGGCCGCCCAGTGGTCCTCTCCGGGCCCCAGTCACACCCCTCCGCCGCAGCCTCCCGGCTGGGCCGGCCCCCAGCAGGGGCCTGGCGGCTGGGGACAGGTGCCGGGGCAGTTCCGCCCTCCGGGCACCAACTGGAACCAGAACTACGGCCGTCTCCCTGCCGCCAAGCCGGGCGTCATCCCGCTGCGCCCGCTGGGTGTCGGCGAGATCCTCGACGGTGCCGTCTCCACGGCCCGCGCCCACTGGCGCACCGTGCTCGGTCTGACGCTGGCCGTCGCGGTGCTCGCCCAGGTCGCCGAGCTCGCCGCCACCCGGTTCCTTCTGCCGACGCCCACCACGATCGACCCACACGCCACCGGCGCCCAGGCCATCAACCAGGCCCTGGACTCGCTGCAGTCCAGCCTGCTCAGCCTGACGCCTCCCTTGATCATCGGCCAGCTCGCCACCCTGTTCACGACGGCCGTCCTCGCCCTGGTGGCCAGTCGCTCCGTGCTGGGCCGCACGGTGAGCCCGGGTGACGCCTGGGCCGAGGCACGCCCGCGGCTGCTCAGCCTGTGCGGTCTGTTCGGCCTGCTGATCGTCGCGTTCGCCGCGATCACCGCCGTCGGCATCCTTCCCGGAGTGCTCCTGGGCGGGGGTGGCGGCGCCGCCCTGGCCGCGCTCGGCGGCCTCGCCGCCTGTGTGGTCACCCTCTGGCTGTACGTCCGCTTCATCTTCGCCGGACCGGCCCTGATGCTGGAACGTCAGGGCATCGCCCAGTCCCTGCGCCGCTCCGCCAAGCTGACCAACGGCTCCTGGTGGCGCATCTTCGGCATCACCATGCTCGCGTGGCTCCTGGCCGTGATCGTCGCCATGATCATCGAGCTGCCCTTCGCCGCGATCGCGATGATGGTGGACAGCAGCTCCTTCGACACCATCCTCAACGGCAACGCCCCCGACTTCGGCTGGTCCTACCTGATCATCTCCGGCATCGGGGGCGTGATCGCGGCGGCGGTCACCTACCCGCTCGTCGGTGGCGTCACCGCGCTGCTCTACATCGACCAGCGCATCCGCCGCGAGGCGCTCGACCTCGAACTGGCCCGCGCCGCAGGCATTCCCGGCCACACCAACCCCGGGAGCTGATGCAGTGTCAGAAGCGGGGGGCTTCATAACGGCACGACTGCTCAACGGAGCATCCGGTGGCCCGCCGGTGGACGTTCCGCGCGACGCGGCCCGCGAGGCCGCGCACCGCGAACTGTCCGATCCGGCGTACCACCAGCACGACCCTAGCCTCCTCCAGCGAGCCGTGAACAAGTTCTGGGACTGGATCGCCTCGATCTTCGACTCGGCCTCCGGCGCCACCCCCGGGGGCCCGCTCGGTCTGGTCGTCATCGTGGTCGCCGTCCTCGCGCTGATCGGCGCACTCTGGTGGCGGCTCGGCACACCACAGCGGGCCATCACCACGGGCGGCACCATCTTCGACGACCGCCCGCGCAGCGCCGCCGACCACCGCGCCGCGGCCGAGACGCATGCCACCGCCCGCCGCTGGAACGACGCCGTCCAGGAACGGATGCGCGCCATCGTCCGCTCACTCGAGGAGCGCGCCCTGCTCGACCCGCGCCCCGGCCGGACCGCCGACGAGGCCGCCGCCGAAGCCGGCCGCCCCCTGCCCGGCCACGCGGACCGACTGCGTACGGCAGCCCGCACGTTCGACGACGTCACATACGGCGGCCGCACCGCCGACGAGGCGGCGTACCTCCTGCTGCGCGATCTGGACCAGGATCTCGAACGCACCAAGCCCGCGCTGCGCACCGCGGCCCAGGGAGCTGCCGGATGACCGCCACGACGGCCGCCCCCACCTCCACATCGGCCACGCCCCGGCACCTGTGGACCCGTACCCGCGGGCTGCTGCTCGCCCTCGCCGTCCTGATCGCGGGCGCCATCACCCTCGCCGCGATGCACTCCGACACCCGGCACGGCAGCCTCGACCCTCGCTCCGCCGACGAGTACGGCAGCCGCGCCGTGGCCCAACTCCTCAAGGAGCAGGGCGTCTCCACACGTGTGGTGACCACGCTCGACGAGGCGACGGCCGCGGCCGGCCCCGACACCACCCTCCTGATCACGGTCCCCGACCTGCTGACCGAGGGCCAGCAGCGTCGGCTGCGCGCCGCCACCGCCGACTCCGGCGGCCGGACCGTCCTCATCGCCCCCGAATCGCCGTCCCTGGACGTCCTCGCCCCCGGCATCCGCGCGGAGGGCTCGGCCACCGTCAAGCCGCGCGACCCCGGCTGCACCGAGCCCGCCGCCAACCGGGCAGGCCGCGCCGACGCCGGCGGAGTCCGCTACGCCGCCCCGGACGAGAACACCGACGGCTGCTACCCGGTCAACGGTCTGCCCACCGTGTTGACCACGTCCGCCCGTGGCGAAGGCGACACCGTCCTGCTCGGCGCCCCCGACATCCTTTTCAATCACCGTCTCGACGAAGAGGGCAACGCCTCGCTCGCCCTCCACCTGCTCGGCACTCGTCAGCATCTGGTCTGGTACCTCCCCTCGCTGGGTGACACATCGGCCACCGATGGCGGCCACCGCTCCTTCTTCGATCTGATCCCGGCCGGATGGCGCTGGGCCACCCTCCAACTCGCCCTCGCCGCCGTACTCGCCGCTCTCTGGCGAGCCCGCCGCCTGGGCCCTCTCGTCACCGAACACCTCCCGGTCGCCATCCGCGCGTCCGAGGCGACGGAGGGGCGCGCCCGGCTCTACCGCAAGGCCCATGCACGCGACCGCGCCGCAGACACCCTCCGCGCGGCCACCCGCACCCGACTGGCCCCCCTCCTCGGCGTGGCCGCTTCGGCGGCGCACCATCCCGAGGTCCTCGTGCCGGCCGTCTCCGCCCGGCTCCCCGCCGGCCGTGACCCCCTTTCCCTGCTCTTCGGCCCGACACCGGCCGACGACACCGCACTTGTCCGCCTCGCGGACGAACTGGACGCCCTCGAAAGAGAGGTACGCACTTCATGAGCGACCGCACCCCGGAGACCGCAGCGGACCCGGACAGCGCCCGCGCTTCCCTCGAAGCCCTGCGCGCCGAGATCTCCAAGGCCGTGGTCGGCCAGGACTCCGCCGTCACCGGCCTCGTCGTCGCCCTCCTCTGCCGCGGCCACGTGCTGCTCGAAGGTGTGCCCGGCGTCGCCAAGACCCTCTTGGTACGTGCGCTGGCCGCGTCCCTCGAACTCGACACCAAACGCGTCCAGTTCACCCCCGACCTGATGCCGAGCGACGTCACCGGCTCCCTGATCTACGACGCCCGTTCCTCGGAGTTCTCCTTCCAGCCCGGTCCGGTCTTCACCAATCTGCTGCTCGCGGACGAGATCAACCGCACCCCGCCCAAGACACAGTCGTCCCTCCTCGAAGCGATGGAGGAGCGCCAGGTCACGGTGGACGGCACCCCCCGCCTCCTGCCCGACCCGTTCCTGGTGGCCGCCACCCAGAACCCGGTCGAGTACGAGGGCACATACCCCCTGCCTGAGGCGCAACTGGACCGTTTCCTGCTGAAGTTGACGGTCCCGCTGCCCTCACGCCAGGACGAGATAGACGTGCTGGCGCGTCACGCGGACGGCTTCAATCCCCGTGACCTCGCGGCAGCGGGCATACGCCCTGTCGCCGGCCCCGCCGACCTCGAAGCAGCCCGCGCCGCCGTCGCCAAGACCTCGGTCTCGGCAGAGATCACCGGTTATGTCGTCGATATCTGTCGTGCCACGCGTGAATCCCCCTCGCTCAGCCTCGGAGTCTCCCCCCGAGGCGCCACCGCCCTGCTCTCCACCGCCCGCGCCTGGGCCTGGCTCACCGGCCGGGACTACGTCATCCCGGACGATGTGAAGGCCCTCGCGCTCCCCACGCTTCGTCATCGCATCCAACTTCGCCCCGAGGCCGAGATGGAGGGCGTCACCGCCGACTCCGTCATCACCACGGTCCTCGCCCACGTCCCCGTGCCCCGCTGAGGCGACACCATGGCCCTCACCGGACGCTCAGCACTCCTGGCCGCCCTCGGGTCCATCCCGGTCGGCGTCTTCGCCCCGGGCTGGACCGGAATGCTGGCGGTCAACGCCCCCCTTGCACTCGCAATTCTGTGCGACTACGCCTGCGCCGCGCCAGTGCGCAAGCTCCAGTTCACTCGAACTGGTGATACGTCAGTTCGGCTCGGTGACAAGGCCGAAGTCGCTCTCACGGTCACCAACCCGTCGTCGCGCCGACTGCGTGCTCAGCTCAGGGACGCCTGGCCGCCCAGCAGCTGGCCCGCAGGCGCAGACGAGGCCGTGTCCCGGCACCGGTTGACCATCCCGGCCGGCGAACGAAGCCGCCTGTCCACGGTGCTGCGGCCGACCCGACGCGGTGACCGCCAGGCGGACCGCGTCACGGTCCGCTCGTACGGGCCCCTCGGCCTTGCCGCCCGGCAGGGCAGCCACCAGGTGCCCTGGTCCGTGCGCGTCCTGCCACCGTTCACCAGCCGCAAACACCTGCCGTCCCGGCTGGCCCGGCTCCGTGAACTCGATGGCCGCACCAGCGTGTTGACCCGCGGCGAAGGCACCGAGTTCGACAGCCTCCGCGAGTACGTACCGGGCGACGACACCCGCTCCATCGACTGGCGCGCCACCGCCCGCCGAGGCAACGTCGCCGTACGCACCTGGCGCCCTGAGCGTGACCGACACGTCCTGATCGTCCTCGACACGGGCCGCACATCGGCGGGCCGCGTCGGCGACGTTCCCCGGCTCGATGCCGCGATGGACGCCGGACTGCTCCTCGCCGCGCTCGCGTCACGAGCCGGCGACCGTGTCGACCTCCTGGCCTACGACCGTCGGGTACGCGCCCAGGTTCAGGGCCGAGCCGCAGGCGAGCTCCTGCCCGCTCTCGTCAACGCCATGGCCCCGCTCGAACCTTCGCTGATCGAGACGGACGCGCGTGGCCTCAGCGCGGCGGCCCTGACCCACGCACCGCGCAGGTCGCTGATCGTCCTGCTGACCGGCTTGGACGCGGCGGCGACGGAGGAGGACCTGCTTCCCGTACTGCCTCAGCTCACTCGACGGCACACTGTTCTGGTCGCCTCGGTTGCCGACCCCCACATCCAGCAGATGGCAGCGGGTCGAGGAGAGATCGACGCAGTCTACGAATCCGCCGCAGCGGGCCAGACCCAGGAGCAGCGCCGCCACATCGCGGAGAAATTGATGCGCCATGGCGTGACAGTCGTCGACGCCACTCCGGACGAATTGGCCCCGGCCTTGGCCGACGCCTATCTCGAAATGAAGGCAGCAGGGCGACTGTAGGCGGACGGCTTGTGACCGGGGCCGGCGACCTGAAAGGGTCGGCGGCCCCTCTTCTGCGCCCGCCTCGAAACTCCTCCCGCACGAGGGCGGGCCCCGGCAGTCCACCAACGCGAAAAAGCCCCGCACCGTGACCGTATTTCTACGATCTGGTGCGGGGCTTTCCCCAAAATTTGTTCGGCGGCGTCCTACTCTCCCACAGGGTCCCCCCTGCAGTACCATCGGCGCTGAAAGGCTTAGCTTCCGGGTTCGGAATGTAA
>NZ_JBEZKW010000044.1:0-68612 GCF_040651795.1 Streptomyces sp. NPDC048361 | reverse complement strand
AGCCTTTCAGCGCCGATGGTACTGCAGGGGGGACCCTGTGGGAGAGTAGGACGCCGCCGAACAATTTTTGGGGAAAGCCCCGCACCAGATCGTAGGAATACGGTCACGGTGCGGGGCTTTTTCGCGTTTACCTGCTGGTTTTGGGGCGTTTGGGAGAGGCCGGGCCGGCTGTCTCCCCCGTACCCCCTGTGCATCCGTTGGCCCTCGCTGACGGTAGGGTCGGGGAGCATCGTCGGCACATTTCCCACAGGAGGCCCCCGGGTGGAGGTCCAGGAGACTCGCGTTCAGACGGACCGGGTGCTCACCATCCCCAATATTCTCAGCATGGCGCGCCTGGTAGGCGTTCCGCTCTTCCTGTGGCTGATCCTTCGTCCCGTCTTCAATGGGCCGAACAGTGATGGCTGGGCCCTGCTGGTGCTGGCGCTGAGCGGTGTCAGTGACTACTTGGACGGGAAGCTGGCCCGCCGGTGGAACCAGATCAGCAATCTGGGGCGACTGCTCGACCCGGCCGCTGACCGGTTGTACATCCTTTCCACGCTGGTAGGCCTCACATGGCGGGAGATCCTGCCGATTTGGTTGACCGCCGCACTCGTCGCCCGTGAGCTGATGCTTCTGGTGATGGTGGGAATCCTTCGCCGGCACGGCTATCCGCCGCCCCAGGTGAACTTCCTGGGCAAGGCCGCGACGTTCAACCTGATGTATGCCTTCCCGTTGCTGCTGCTCAGCGACGGCAGCGGATGGCTCCCTGCGCTCGCGACAATTTTCGGATGGGCGTTCGCTGGGTGGGGTACAACTCTCTATTGGTGGGCAGGAATCCTGTATGTGGTTCAGGTCCGCCGGTTGGTGAAGGCGGACGAAGCGGCCGACTGAGCTCGGCGCCCGCGGTCCCCGGCAGAGAGCCGGCAGAAGCGTTGGCGCCACAGGGACTGCCCCTCAGGGCGAAGTCGGCAAGACCGTCGTCTCTTGTAGGAGGACGTTTCCGACATGAAGGCCGTCGTGATGGCTGGCGGCGAAGGCACACGTCTTCGCCCCATGACTTCGAGTATGCCCAAGCCGCTCCTGCCGGTCGTCAACCGGCCGATCATGGAGCACGTGCTGCGGCTGCTCAAGCGGCATGGGCTCAATGAAACCGTCGTGACCGTGCAGTTCCTGGCGTCCCTCGTCAGGAACTACTTCGGTGACGGTGAAGAGCTCGGCATGGAGCTCACCTATGCCAATGAGGAGAAGCCCCTCGGTACTGCGGGCAGCGTCAAGAATGCCGAGGAAGCCCTCAAGGACGATGCCTTCCTGGTCATTTCCGGTGACGCTCTCACCGACTTCGATCTGACCGACCTCATCAACTTCCACAAGGAGAAGGGTGCACTTGTCACGGTGTGCCTGACCCGAGTGCCCAATCCTCTGGAATTCGGCATCACCATTGTCGACGAGGAGGGAAAGGTCGAGCGCTTCCTCGAGAAGCCGACGTGGGGACAGGTCTTCTCCGACACCGTCAACACGGGCATCTATGTGATGGAGCCCGAGGTGTTCGACTACGTCGAGGCCGACAAGTCCGTGGACTGGTCCGGCGATGTCTTCCCGCAGCTGATGAAGGAAGGCAAGCCGATCTACGGCTATGTCGCCGAGGGCTACTGGGAGGACGTCGGTACGCACGAGAGTTACGTCAAGGCGCAGGCCGACGTACTCGAAGGCAAGGTCGACGTCGACATCGACGGGTTCGAGATCTCTCCCGGCGTCTGGGTCGCGGAAGGCGCCGAGGTCCATCCCGACGCCGTGTTGCGCGGTCCTCTCTACATCGGGGACTACGCGAAGGTCGAAGCGGACGCGGAGATCCGCGAGCACACCGTCGTCGGGTCGAACGTGGTCGTGAAGAGCGGGGCCTTCCTCCACAAGGCCGTCGTCCACGACAACGTCTACATCGGCCAGCACAGCAATTTGCGCGGCTGCGTGATCGGCAAGAACACCGACATCATGCGGGCCGCCCGCATCGAGGACGGCGCCGTCATCGGGGACGAGTGCCTCGTCGGTGAGGAATCGATTGTCCAGGGGAACGTCCGCGTCTACCCCTTCAAGACCGTGGAGGCCGGTGCCTTCGTCAACACCTCGGTGATCTGGGAGTCGAGAGGCCAGGCCCATCTCTTCGGCGCTCGCGGAGTCTCCGGCATCCTCAATGTGGAGATCACCCCGGAGCTCGCGGTCCGTCTGGCGGGCGCGTACGCGACGACGCTCAAGAAGGGGTCGACGGTCACCACGGCGCGTGACCACTCCCGAGGTGCGCGTGCGCTCAAGCGCGCCGTCATCTCGGCGCTGCAGGCCAGCGCCATAGACGTACGCGACCTGGAGAACGTGCCGCTGCCGGTCGCGCGTGAGCAGACCGCGCGGGGAACCGCCGGCGGGATCATGATCCGTACGTCGCCGGGCGTGCCGGACTCCGTGGACATCATGTTCTTCGACGAGCGGGGCGCCGACCTCTCCCAGGCGGGGCAGCGCAAGCTCGACCGGGTCTACGCGCGCCAGGAGTACCGGCGCGCCTTCCCGGGCGAGATCGGGGACCTGCAGTTCCCGTCCAGCGTCTTCGACTCGTACACCGGGTCGCTGCTGCGCAAGGCCGACACCACCGGCATTGCCGAGGCAGGCCTGAAGGTCGTCGTCGACGCGTCCAACGGAAGCGCCGGCCTCGTCCTGCCCAGCCTGCTCGGCCGGCTCAAGGTGGACTCACTGGTGATCAACCCCGGTCTCGACGAGTCGAGGCCGACGGAGTCCGCTGAAGGACGGCGGGCCGGGCTCGTACGGCTCGGGGAGATCGTGGCCTCGGCGCGTGCCGCGTTCGGAGTGCGGTTCGACCCCGTGGGTGAGCGGCTCTCCCTCGTGGACGAGCGTGGCCGGATCGTGGAGGACGATCGGGCGCTCCTGGTCATGCTGGACCTGGTCGCGGCCGAGCGGCGCAGCGGGCGGGTGGCACTGCCGGTGACGACCACCAGGATCGCCGAGCAGGTCGCGGCGTACCACGGTACGCAGGTCGACTGGACGACCACCTCCCCGGACGATCTGACGCGGGTGGGCCGTGAGGACACCACGATCTTCGGCGGTGACGGGCGCGGCGGGTTCATCGTGCCCGAGTTCAGCAGCGTCTTCGACGGCGCCGCGGCCTTCGTGCGTCTCCTCGGTCTCGTCGCGCGCACCCAGCTCACGCTGAGCCAGATCGACGCGCGGATCCCCCAGGCCCATGTGCTGCGGCGGGACATCCCGACGCCGTGGGCGGTCAAGGGCATGGTCATGCGCACGGTCGTGGAGGCGGCCGGCGGCCGGTCCGTGGACACGACCGACGGGGTGCGGGTCGTCGAGGCCGACGGGCGCTGGGTGATGGTGCTGCCCGACCCGGCCGAGGCCGTCACCCATCTGTGGGCCGAGGGACCGGACGACGTATCGGCTCAGGCCCTGCTCGACGAGTGGGCCGCGGTGGTCGACAGCGCAGGTCACTGATGTTGTGAGGGTGTGCCGGGCCGTGCCGTGGGGCGCGGCCCGGCACACCGGTGGGGCCATTCGGTGGTAGCGGGGCCGACGTGCGACGATGTGCGGCATGTCGCAGCAGCCCCCCGTTCGGAGCACGCCGTCTCCGCCACCGCGCCCCGACGCGTCGATGTCGCTGCTGACCAACGTCATGGACCACGCGCTCGACGACGGCTACGCCGAGGCCACCGCGCGCCGTGAGGCCGAGGGAGGTGCGGGGCTGCCCCGCACCCTGCAGGCCAAGCTGGCGCTCGCGGGCGGCCTGGTGCTGGCCGCGCTCGTGGTGACGGTCGGGGCCGCGCAAGCCCGCATCACCGCCCCGGTCGTGGCCAAGGAACGCCAAGAGCTGATCAACCGGGTCGAATCCGAGACCAAAGCAGCCGACAAGCTCCAGGACGACGTGGACGGGCTGCGCACCGAGGTGGGGGACAGCCAGCGCAAGGCGCTGGAGAAGCACGGCGGGGACCAGGGCGAGCTCGTGGCGCTGCTCTCCGGCGCGACCGAAGTGCACGGGCCGGGCGTGAAGTTGGTCGTCGACGACGCGAAGGAAACCGTTCAGGGCGACGGCAGCCGGCCGCGCGAGAGCACGACGTTCGCGGACACGGGACGGGTCCGGGACCGTGACATGCAGCGTGTGGTCAACGGGATGTGGCAGTCGGGCGCGGAGGCGATCGCCATCAACGGGCAGCGTCTGACATCGTTTTCGGCGATCCGGGCCGCGGGCGACGCCATACTGGTCGACAACAGGCCACTGGTGCCGCCCTATACGGTGCTCGCAGTCGGGGACGGGAAAAAGCTCAGCACGGCCTTCCAGGACAGCGCCGACGGCCAGTACCTGCATGTGCTGCAGCAGAACTACGGGATCAGGGCGAGCATTTCGACCGAGACCGATGTGCGTCTGCCGGCGGCACCGAGCCTGACCGTACGTACCGCACAACCAATGGCCACGGGCGCCGCTAAGGGCGCGGCCGACACAGGGAAGGGCACATCGTGATCGCCGTACTTGGCCTCGTCGTGGGAGTCGTGGTCGGACTTTTGGTCCGGCCCGAGGTGCCCGCGGTGGTCGAGCCCTATCTGCCGATCGCCGTGGTCGCGGCACTCGACGCGGTCTTCGGCGGGCTGCGCGCCATGCTCGACGGCATCTTCGTCGACAAGGTCTTCGTCGTCTCCTTCCTGTCGAACGTCGTGGTTGCGGCCCTGATCGTCTTCCTCGGTGACAAGTTGGGCGTCGGCGCACAGCTGTCGACCGGTGTGGTCGTGGTGCTCGGCATCCGGATCTTCTCCAACGCGGCCGCCATCCGCCGCCACGTCTTCAGGGCCTGATGCCGATGAGCGACGTACGGAACACCGATCCGGGTGACGGCGGCGAGGAACGTCCCGTCGCCACGCCGAGTGAATCGAGCGAGGGCAAGCCGGAGCTGACGGGGCGCCAGCGCCTTGCCGCGGGGCTGTGGCCGCCGCGGGTCAGCCGGGCGCAGCTCATCGTGGCGCTGCTGCTGTTCGTGCTCGGCCTCGGCCTCGCCATCCAGGTGCGCTCCAACAGCGACAACAGTGCGCTGCGCGGTGCCCGCCAGGAGGACCTGGTGCGCATCCTGGACGAACTGGATTCCCGTACCAAGCGCCTTGAGGACGAGAAGCAGCGTCTGGACGGCCAGCGCACCGAGCTGGAGACCAGCTCCAACCAGGCGGAAGAGGCGCGCAAACAGACCGTCGAGAAGGAACGGCAGCTCGGTATCCTGGCCGGAACGGTCGCGGCGCAGGGACCCGGCATCACCTTGACGATCAGTGATCCGAAGGGCGCAGTCGAGTCCGACAAGGTACTTGACACCGTCCAGGAGCTGCGCGCGGCAGGGGCCGAGGCGATCCAGATCAACAACGTCCGTGTGGTGGCCAATACCTACTTCTCGGACGAGGCCGGGGGGATCGGCGTGGACGGAACCAAGGTGAGCGCGCCGTACGTCTTCAAGGTCATCGGCAGGCCGCAGGATCTCGAGCCGGCGCTCAACATCCCCGGCGGGGTGGTGCAGACTCTGGAGAAGGAGCAGGCCACCGCCACCGTGGCCCGCTCGGAGAAGATCATTGTGAACGCCTTGCGGGCAGCGAAGCGGCCTGACTACGCTCAGTCGTCCCCGCACTGATGGGGGCATACGTGAGGGCTGTCGGACAAGAGCGGAACGTTGCGGGGGGTCGCCGCTCCGTAACAGTGGTGCGTGGTGGAAACTGTTTGGCGGATACGGACGTTGTGAGGATGTCCGGGTCGGCCGGTGTGTTGATTCTGGGTTCGTCCTGCCCCACGGGCGGGTCTATTTCGGTCAAGGGGAATCGCCCGTGAAGTTGTTTGCGAAGTTGTTCGGCAAGAGCGCACGCCAGGACGGCGGCAGCGCCGCCAGGCACCGTGCTCAGCGCCCCGACGGGCCGGAGGAGCAGGGTGGCGAGCGTCCGCTGTTCCGCGACGAGGTGGCTGGTTCCGGCGGTGACATGCCGGGCGCGTCGTCTGTTGACCCTGCGGGTGAGCGGCGCATAGGTTTCGGGGAACCGTCAACCTCGAGTACGGGTGGAGGGTTTGGCTCCGACCCGTATGCCACCAGTGCCCACGCGGTGCCGCCGCGGCAGGAGGATCCGTCGATGTCGGGCTTGCCTGTTTGTACGAGGTGTGGGCACAGCAACCCCGCAGCCAGCCGGTTCTGCTCCAACTGTGGCGCCCCGCTGCGCCCGGGTGTCGTTCCGGAGCGCGCCGCCGAGACCACCTCGACCATCTCCATCTCCGGTCTTGAGGCGTACGACGCCGAGGTGACGGGCCAGACGCAGTTGCCCTCGCTCTCCCCGGAGGCGCAGGCCGCGGTCGACGCCCTTCCGCTGGGCTCGGCGCTCCTGGTGGTGCGCCGCGGGCCGAACTCGGGAAGCCGCTTCCTCCTGGACGGCGAGCTGACCACGGCCGGTCGTCACCCGCAGAGCGACATCTTCCTGGACGACGTGACGGTCTCGCGCCGCCATGTGGAGTTCCGCCGGGGTGCCGACGGGCGTTTCACCGTCTCCGACGTCGGCAGCCTCAACGGCACGTATGTGAACCGTGAGCGGATCGACGCCGTCGACTTGGCCAATGGCGACGAGGTCCAGATCGGGAAGTACCGGCTGGTCTTCTACGCGAGCCAGCGCGCTCTCTGAGAACCGGCCAGGGAAGGTCCATGCTGCATTCACCGACGGGCGGTGCCGGATCGGGCACCGCCACCGCGGGCGGCCGGCTGATGAGCATCGGCGGCGTGCTCAACCAGTTGCGCGACGAATTTCCCGAAGTGACCATCTCGAAGATCCGGTTCCTGGAGTCCGAGGGCCTGGTCGAGCCGCGCCGTACGCCGTCGGGGTACCGCAAGTTCACCGCGGGTGACGTCGAGCGGCTGGCTCAGGTGCTCCGCATGCAGCGGGACCATTATCTGCCGCTCCGGGTCATCCGCGAGCACTTGGACGCCCTCGGCCGGGGTGAGCAGCCCCCGCTGCCGGCGCCGGGCGGCTCCCGTGAGCCGTTCGACGCGCTGGGCGAGCCGGACCAGGATCGGCCCACGGCGGCCCGGGTGGGCCGGGCGGAGCTGATGGCGGCCGCCGAGGTCGGCGAGGCGCAGCTGGCCGAATGGGAGTCGTACGGCCTGCTCACGCCGGGTCCCGAGGGCGGTTTCGATGCGGAGTCGGTGAACGTGGCCCGTCTTGTGGCGGATCTGGGGCGATTTGGTCTGGAACCTCGTCACCTGCGCGCCATGAAGGCCGCGGCGGAGCGTGAGGCGGCCCTGGTGGAGCAGGTCGTGGCGCCCCTGCGATTGCACCGCAATCCGCAGACCAGAGCCCATGCGGAGGCCACCACGAAGGAGCTCGCGGCGCTCTCCGTGCGGCTCCACGCCGCGCTCGTACAGACCGCCCTGGGTGTCCGGCTTCACTGATCTTGTAGGTGCCCGACTACCCAAACCTGCCGAGCACGTCCTAGGGTTGCTGTGTGAACGAGCTCGACGTCGTGGGTGTCCGGGTGGAAATGCCCAATAACCAACCGATCGTGCTCCTGCGTGAAGTGGGAGGCGATCGGTACCTTCCCATCTGGATCGGTCCAGGTGAGGCGACCGCCATTGCCTTCGCCCAACAGGGCATGGCTCCCGCACGGCCGCTGACGCACGACCTTTTCAAGGACGTGCTGGAGGCCGTGGGCCAGGAGCTGACCGAGGTCCGCATCACGGACCTGCGCGAAGGCGTCTTCTACGCGGAGCTGGTCTTCGCCAGTGGGGTGGAGGTGAGCGCCCGGCCGTCCGACGCCATAGCGCTGGCGCTGCGCACCGGCACGCCGATCTACGGCAGTGACGGTGTGCTCGACGATGCGGGCATCGCCATCCCGGACGAGCAGGAGGACGAAGTGGAGAAGTTCCGCGAGTTCCTCGACCAGATCTCTCCGGAGGACTTCGGGACCAACAGTCAGTGAGCGCCGGGAGCGCTTGGCCAGGGAGCACCGGGAACCATGTAGCCGGTGAGCACCGGAATCAGGTGATCCGGCGGCTCTGGGAGTGAGGATCTGCGCCGCGGGAGCGAGCGTGTGCACCACAGGTGCGCCGGGGTGGCTCGGCGCATTCGAGAAGCCTTTCCCGTTGGTGAGACACGGGAAACCACTCTCAGGGTGATTATCACTCGGCGTGCCGAGTGTGGCGATCGTTGACGCACCCCGGGTGACTGCCTACCGTCGAGTGGGCAGGTCAAGGACGGAGGGTCGGCGTGAGAATGAGCGGCGACGGTACGGCAGGGGGCGCTCCCGGGCGAAGTCCGGGGGAGAACGTGCCGTATCCGCTTCACAGCAGTACGGCCGAGCCGACCACCGAGACGATCGGATACCGGGGGCCGACCGCGTGCGCGGCTGCGGGCATCACCTACCGCCAGCTGGACTACTGGGCCCGTACCGGCCTGGTCGAACCGAGTGTGCGTCCGGCCTACGGGTCGGGCACCCAGCGCCTCTACAGCTTCCGTGACGTCGTGGTCCTGAAGATCGTCAAGCGGTTCCTCGACACCGGTGTCGCCCTGCAGAACATCCGCGCCGCCGTGCAGCACCTGCGGGAGCGGGGCTTTCGCGACCTGGAGCGGATGACGCTGGTGAGTGACGGGGCCACCGTCTACGAGTGCTCGTCGCCCGACGAGGTCGTCGGTCTGCTCCAGGGCGGCCAGGGCATCTTCGGGATCGCGGTCGGCGTCGTGTGGCGGGATGTCGAATCGGCCCTGTCGCAGCTCCATGGCGAGCGGGTCGACACCGGCGAGACCCTGGTCGGGCACAACCCCACCGACGAGCTGGCCAGGCGCCGCAACCGGGCGGTCTGAGGCCCGGCCGCCGTGCCGCGACCGGGCTGTCCGAGGCTCTGACGGTGGCGCCGCGTCCGGGCGGTCTGAGGCCCCGACGCCGCGCAGCGACCGGGCGGTCTGTCGCCCTGGCGGCGGTGCCGCGTCCGATTGTCAGTGGCGTACGGCAGCATCGGAGATGTGAGAGCCGCTCCCACCATCCTGCATCTGGACATGGATGCCTTCTTCGCCGCCGCGGAGCAGGCGTCGAAACCCAGCCTGCGCGGAAAGCCGGTCATCGTGGGCGGGCTCGGACCTCGCGGGGTGGTCTCCACGGCGTCGTACGAGGCACGGATCTTCGGGGTGCGGTCGGCGATGCCCATGGCGCAGGCCCGGCGGCTCTGTCCGAACGCGGCGTATCTGGTGCCGCGCTTCCAGCTCTACCGCACGATCAGCGAGCAGGTCATGGAGCTGCTGGGGCGTCTGTCGCCGCTGGTCGAGCCGCTCAGCCTGGATGAGGCCTTCGTGGACCTGGAGGCCGGTGGGGTGGCCTTCGGGACGGCCGCCGCGCGGAAGGCCGGTGAGCGGCTGCGCAGGGACATCAGGGCGGTCACGGGGCTCAGCGGCTCGGTCGGGCTCGCCGGGTCCAAGATGCTCGCCAAGATCGCCTCCGAGGAGGCCAAGCCGGACGGGCTCTTTCTGATCGAGCCGGGCACCGAGCGCGAGCTCCTCGCCCCGATGCCGGTGCGCACCCTGCCGGGCGTGGGGCCCGCCACCGGCGAGCACCTGCGCCGTGCCGGCATGACCACGGTGGCAGATCTCGCCGAGGCGGGCGAGGACGAGCTGGTACGGCTGCTCGGGAAGGCGCACGGGGCGTCGCTGTACCGGATGGCCATCGGGTACGACGACCGGCCCGTGGTGGCCGAGCGGGATGCCAAGTCCGTGTCGGTGGAGGACACCTTCGACGTGGACCTGCACGACCGGGTACGCATCATGACCGAGGTAGGGCGGCTCGCGGAGCGGTGTGTGCGGCGGCTCCGGGCGTCCGGGCACTCGGGCCGGACCATCGTGCTGAAGGTCAGACGCTACGACTTCTCGACGCTGACCCGGTCCGAGACGCTGCGGGGGCCCACGGACGACCCCGCGGTGGTGCGCGAGGCGGCGGGGCGCCTGCTCGACTCCGTGGACACCATGGGCGGGGTGCGGCTGCTCGGGGTGGGGGTCACCGGGCTCGCCGACTTCACCCAGGAGGACCTGTTCGCGCAGGCGGCGGGGGAGCGGGCGGCCCAGGAGGAACCCGAGGGTGCGGCCGAGGAGGCGGTGGCGCCCGCGCCCGAGCCGGAGCCCGCGGAGGACCCGGCACGGCGGCGATGGCTCGCCGGACACGATGTGCGGCACAGCGAGTACGGTCCGGGATGGGTGCAGGGCAGCGGTGTCGGGCGCGTCACCGTGCGCTTCGAGACCCCGACCTCACCGGCCCCGGGCCGGGTGCGGACCTTCCGAGTGGACGACCCAGGACTCACCCCGTCGGAGCCGCTGGCCCTGGTCGAGGCGCCCGGGGTGGACACCGAGGTGGACCCGGGCGCGGTGACAGAGGCGGACCCGGGCGCCGACAGCGAGGTTGACCGGAGGGCAGCGACCGAGGCGGGCCCGGGCGCGGTGACAGAGGCGGTCCCGGGCGCCGACAGCGAGGTTGACCGGAGGGCAGCGACCGAGGCGGGCCCGGGCGCGGTGACAGAGGCGGTCCCGGGCGCGGTGACAGAGGCGGTCCCGGGCGCGGCGGCAAAGGCGGACTGGGGCGCTGGCACCGAGGCAGACTCGGGCCCACCGATCGAGGTAGACCCGGGCGCGGAGGGAACGGCGGAGGAAAAGGCTGACCCGGGTGCGAGGGGACAGGTAGAAGAAAAGGCTGACCCGGGGAGGGAGGGACAGGCAGAGGGCAAGGCCGGCCCGGGTGCCGGGAATCAGGTAGCCGGAGGACCGGGGGCGTGGGGTCAGGCGTCGCCGTTGGCGAGGCGGCCGAAGTCGCGGTCGGACGGCGGCGGGCCGGGTTCGGGGGCCGCGATGTCCAGACCGTAGTGGTGGTACAGCTGAAGCTCCTGTTCCGGGGAGAGATGGCGGCCCACGCCGAAGTCCGGCGCGTCCTTGATCAGACTGCGCTCGAACGGGACGTGCAGCGCGTCGTCCACCACGGTGCTGGGTTCGAGGGGGACGAAGGCGTCCCGGCTGAACAGGCCGGTGCGCACGGCGGCCCACTCCGGTGCGCCCGTAGCGTCGTCGAGGTAGACCTCGTCCACCGTTCCGATCTTGCGTCCATTGCGGTCGTACGCCTTGCGGCCGATCAGGCTGCGCGGATCGATATCGGTCTGCACGGTCCCTCCAATTGGTCGCAACCGGTCAGAACTGCTCCATAAGCACTACAGAAGTGCACATCGTGGGTGTTGGCCACTTGAGCAGTTGAACAAAGAATCGGCTCGGAGCGCGCTGGTAGGCTGGCAAACGGCTGCTGACCCCGTGCGGGAGAGTCCACCGAAGTGCTCACTGAGCGCCACGGCGGACGCCGAAGGAGCAACTCCTCCCCGGAATCTCTCAGGCCCACGGACCGCACGGACGAGGTCACTCTGGAAAGCAGGACGGGGGACGCACGGGCACTTCGGCCCGGGCGGAACCTTTCCTCACCGACGGTGAAAGCCGGGTCGCACCCATGCGCCCGGTGAAGCTCTCAGGTTGAGATGACAGAGGGGGAGGCCGTCCGGGTACCCGCGCCGTGGTACCCCTCGCAGGTCGTGCGACCAGGAGGCCTCCGTAATGACCGCCAACCGCATTCCGCTCAGTCAGCTGGAGCGTGGCATTCCGTTCGAGCAGCGCCACATCGGGCCCGATGCCGAGGCGCAGGCGAAGATGCTCGCGCAGGTCGGCTACGGCTCGCTCGACGAGCTGACCGACGCCGCCGTCCCCGCCGTCATCAAGAGCGCCGGAGCGCTCGGCCTGCCCGAGGCGCGGACGGAGGCCGAGGTGCTCGCCGAGCTGCGCCGGCTCGCCGACCGCAACCAGGTGCTCGCCCCGATGATCGGCCTCGGTTACTACGGCACCTTCACGCCGCCGGTGATCCTGCGCAACGTCATGGAGAACCCGGCCTGGTACACCGCGTACACGCCCTACCAGCCGGAGATCTCGCAGGGCCGCCTCGAAGCGCTGCTCAACTTCCAGACCATGGTCGCCGAGCTGACCGGCCTGCCGACCTCCGGCGCCTCGCTGCTCGACGAGGGCACCGCCGCCGCCGAGGCTCTCGCGCTCTCCCGCCGGGTCGGCAAGGTCAAGGGCGGGGTCTACCTGATCGACGCCGACACCCTGCCGCAGACCGTCGCCGTGATCCAGACGCGCGCCGAGCCGACCGGTGTCGAGGTCGTCGTCGCCGACCTGAGCGACGGCATCCCCGCCGAGGTCGCCGAGCGCGGCGTCTTCGGCGTGCTGCTCCAGTACCCGGGCGCCTCCGGCCGGGTCCGCGACCTCAAGCCGGTCATCGACGCGGCCCACGAGCTCGGCGCGATCGTCACCGTCGCCGCCGACCTGCTCGCCCTCACCCTGCTCGCCTCGCCCGGCTCGCTCGGCGCGGACATCGCCGTCGGCACCACCCAGCGCTTCGGTGTCCCGATGGGCTTCGGCGGACCGCACGCCGGCTTCATGGCCGTCCAGGAGAAGTTCGCCCGCAGCCTGCCCGGACGCCTGGTCGGCGTCTCCGTCGACGCCGACGGCAACAGGGCCTACCGCCTGGCACTGCAGACCCGCGAGCAGCACATCCGCCGCGAGAAGGCCACCAGCAACATCTGCACCGCCCAGGTGCTGCTCGCCGTCATGGCCGGGATGTACGCGGTCTACCACGGGCCGGACGGCCTGAAGCAGATCGCCCGGCGCACCCACCGCTACGCCGTCCTGCTGGCCGGGGGTCTGAAGGCCGCCGGTGTCGACGTCGTCCACGAGGCGTACTTCGACACCCTGACCGTGCGCGTTCCCGGCAAGGCCGCCGAGGCCGTCGCCGCCGCCCGCGAAGGCGGGGTCAACCTCCACCAGGTCGACGCGAACACCGTCTCCCTCTCCTGTGACGAGACCACCACGCGGGCTCAACTCGCCGCCGTCTGGGCCGCGTTCGGGGCCGACGCCGATGTGGAGGCGCTCGACGCCACGGCCGCCGACACCCTGCCGGACGCGCTGCTGCGCGACGACGAGTTCCTGACCCACCCGGTCTTCCACCAGCACCGCTCCGAGACCGCGATGCTGCGCTACCTGCGCAAGCTCGCCGACCGCGATTACGCGCTCGACCGCGGCATGATCCCGCTCGGCTCCTGCACCATGAAGCTGAACGCGACGACCGAGATGGAGCCGGTGACCTGGCCCGAGTTCGGGCAGATCCACCCCTTCGCGCCGGTCGAGCAGGCCGCCGGTTACCTCACGCTCATCCGTGAACTGGAGGAGCGTCTCGCGGAGGTCACCGGGTACGACGCGGTCTCCATCCAGCCCAACGCCGGGTCGCAGGGCGAGCTCGCGGGTCTGCTCGCGGTCCGCGCCTACCACCGCGCCAACGGCGACACCCAGCGCACCGTCTGCCTCATCCCGTCCTCCGCGCACGGCACCAACGCCGCGAGCGCCGTGATGGCCGGCATGAAGGTCGTCGTCGTCAAGACCGCCGACGACGGCGAGGTCGACGCCGCGGACCTGCGCGCCAAGATCGAGCAGTACCGCGACGAGCTCTCGGTGCTGATGATCACCTACCCGTCCACGCACGGGGTGTTCGAGGAGCACGTCGCCGAGATCTGCGGCCTGGTCCACGAGGCCGGCGGCCAGGTGTACGTCGACGGCGCCAACCTCAACGCGCTGGTGGGTCTCGCCAAGCCGGGCAAGTTCGGCGGCGACGTCTCGCACCTCAACCTGCACAAGACGTTCTGCATCCCGCACGGCGGCGGCGGCCCCGGCGTCGGCCCGGTCGGCGTGCGTTCCCACCTCGCCCCGTACCTGCCCAACCACCCGCTCCAGCCGAGTGCGGGCCCGGCCACCGGCGTCGGCCCGATCTCGGCCGCCCCGTGGGGCTCGGCCGGCATCCTGCCGATCTCCTGGGCGTACGTACGTCTCATGGGCGGCGAGGGGCTCAAGCGGGCGACCCAGGTCGCCGTGCTCGCCGCCAACTACATCGCCAGGCGCCTGGAGCCGCACTACCCGGTGCTCTACACGGGCCCCAACGGGCTTGTCGCGCACGAGTGCATCGTGGACCTGCGGCCGCTGTCGAAGTCGACCGGTGTCAGCGTCGACGACATCGCCAAGCGCCTGATCGACTACGGCTTCCACGCGCCGACCATGTCGTTCCCGGTGGCCGGCACGCTCATGATCGAGCCCACCGAGTCCGAGGACCTGGGGGAGATCGACCGGTTCTGCGACACGATGATCGCGATCCGCGGCGAGATCGAGAAGGTCGCATCCGGCGCCTGGCCGGCCGACGACAACCCGCTCGCCAACGCCCCGCACACCGCGGCCGCGCTCGGCGGCGAGTGGAACCACGCCTACAGCCGTGAGGACGCCGTCTTCCCGGCCGGTGTGTCGGCCGCCGACAAGTACTGGCCGCCGGTGCGCCGCATCGACGGCGCCTTCGGTGACCGCAACCTGGTCTGCTCCTGCCCGCCGATGGACGAGTACGACCACTGATCCCACGCATGCGTAAGGGCCGGTTCGGGGTGTGTTCCCCGGGCCGGCCCTCGTGTTGTCCGTACCGGACGAGCCCGCTGAGGACCGGTCCGTACGGGAACTGCCCGTACGAGGCCGCCTAGGCGGCCGTCGCCACCTGTTCCGCCGTGAGCGGCCGGTGCGGGGCGATGATCTGCCCGTCCGGCAACAGCTCACCGGTGTCCTCGAAGAGCAGGACGCCGTTGCACAGCAGGCTCCAGCCCTGCTCCGGGTGGTGTGCCACGGGCTTCGCGGCTTCCCGGTCGGCGGAGAAGGCTGTCGGGCAGGCTGGCAGGTGCTTGCACATGGATGCGTTCTTTCGCTGCGTCGTGGTGAGTGTGCTGCGGCTCGATGCGTTGTTCATGGCCGCCCCCCCGTAGTCAGTCGGTCGGTCCGATCCCAGTGTTGCCCCACGGGCGTCAATCCGCAGGGATTTCGCGGCAGCGCTTCCTACTGCTTAATGACGTATCACCCGTGCGGACGGTTCAGCTCAACTGGCCTGTCTTTTCGGGTGGTTCGCAGTGGCCCGAGCGGACTAGGCCGGATGGCGCAGGCGGCGCGTACGCAGCATAGACACACCAGGCCCCGCGACCACACCGGTCGCGGGGCACATTTTTTCGCGCGGCGGCCACCCGGGTCGCGCAGGTGGGGTCAGACGGGCTGCCCGAGGAGCGGAGCGGGCGCCAGCCGCAGCGTGAGGACGGGCAGGAGTTCGCTGACGCGCAGCGGACGGTGGGAGCAGATGCCGGGCGGTGCGGGCGCGAGCGGCACCAGGAGGTCGTGCGGCGCGGGGGCACCCGAGGCGCCGTCGGCGGTGGTGTCGCCGTGCAGCCACAGCGTGAGCATGTACAGCTCGGGAATCGACAGGAGCCGGGGCTGGAAGTGGGTGGCGAGCAGTTCGGCCTGGCGCAGGGCGCGCCCGGTCGAGGCGATGTAGGGGCCTTCGAAGAAGTGCGAGAAGGCCCAGCCGTCCGGCGTGATCCGGGTGTCCGCGGCGGCGACCGGGTGGTCGGGGTCGCTGATCAGGAAGCGCCATCCCGCCAGGCGGGTGCGAGCGGTCCGGCCGCCCGAGGTGATCCCGTCCAGGACGTGGAGCGGGAGCGGCAGTTCGGGGGTGAGCGGACCGGTGGCGGTGCGGAGGGCCGGCGTGCGGGCCTCGCGGACGGCGGTGGGGGAACCGAGTGCCGCGAGGACGCTGCGCAGGGCGGGCGCGGGGGCCGGGGGGACATGCAGCGGCATGGTGGGTCGCCTCTCACTTTCGAAAGACACGGTGATGCGTGGGCAGGGCGGACGGCGCTGTCTGCGGTGCGGGGCGGGGGCAGAGGGGGGCCGACGAGCGATGGCCGGGGCGCCAACTCTCTGCCTCGTTTGCAGAGTTTATACGACACGTGTTCACACAGTGTTTCGTCTAGCTGTCGTCCATATTGCCCGCAAGTCGGTATCAGGGCTTCTTGTGCGGGTGATTTACCCGGGGAAATGTCCCGCGCACCGCCCCGAACTGGAAAGGTGCCCCGGCGGGGGTCGGCCGAAACTCGTCGGTGTTTTTCACCATTGCCGACAAGGAGGTAACTGCCCGTTGCCGTATGCCTGATGAATGTGCCGGGGGCCGCGGCATCGAGGCTACTCTCCCGACGCCGCCCGCGCAGGCGTTATGGATCAGTCAGCCTGGGCATTATCGACCATGACGCGAGCGGCCGGTGTCGCTGGCTGCCCATTCGAGGAGGGACCCTTCGATGGGGGAGAAGGTCGTGGCAGGCGGATTCGACCTGTCCGATCGGCACCGCTACCGATCCAAGCTGCAGCAGTGCCTGGAGGGGCTCGGGATGCTGCTGGCCCAGAAGCGGTTCGACAGGCCCAGGAACCTGATGGGGCTCGAGCTCGAACTGAATCTCGCGGGTCCCGACGGTATGCCGCGCATGATGAATGCCGAAGTGCTCGAACGTATCGCGAGCCGGGATTTCCAGACCGAGCTCGGAATGTTCAATCTGGAAGTGAACATCGCCCCGCACCGGCTCGGCGGCCGCGTATTCGATCAGCTCGCGGAGGAGTTGCGCACGGGACTCGGGTACGCCGACCGCAAAGCCGCCGAGGTCGACGCGGGCATCATCATGATCGGAATTCTGCCGACCCTGGCCCAGGACGACCTGGTGTCCGCCAACCTTTCCGACGTCGATCGCTACACCTTGCTCAACGATCAAATCGTGGCGGCCCGCGGCGAGGATTTCACCCTCGACATCCAGGGCGTGGAACGGCTCACGTGCACCTCGGCGTCGATCACTCCGGAAGCCGCCTGCACCTCCGTGCAGTTGCATCTGCAGGTGACGCCGGCGCGGTTCGCCGCCGTGTGGAACGCGGCGCAGGCGGTCACGGCGGTCCAGATCGCAGTGGGTGCCAACGCTCCCTTCCTGTTCGGGCGCGAGCTGTGGCGCGAGTCGCGTCCGCCGCTGTTCGAGCAGGCCACCGACACCAGGCCGGCCGAACTGCGCGCCCAGGGAGTGCGGCCGCGCACCTGGTTCGGGGAGCGCTGGGTGTCGTCCGCGTACGAACTCTTCGAGGAGAACCTGCGCTACTTCCCGCCGCTGCTGCCCATCTGCGACGAGGAGGAGCCGCTGCGCGTCATCGCCGACGGCGGGGTGCCGCAGCTCAAGGAGCTGGTGCTGCACAACGGCACGATCTACCGCTGGAACCGGCCGGTGTACGGGATCGCCGACGGCGTGCCGCACCTCAGGGTGGAGAACCGGGTGCTGCCGGCCGGCCCCACCGTCAGCGACGTCCTCGCCAACGCGGCCTTCTACTACGGCCTGGTACGGGCCCTGGCGGAGGACGCCAGGCCGGTGTGGACGCGGCTGCCCTTCGCGTCGGCGGCCTCCAACTTCGACGCCGCGTGCCGCTACGGCATCGACGCCGAGCTCCTGTGGCCTGCGCCGCGGCGCGGCGGCGGTGTCGTCCGGGTGCCCGCGATCAAGCTTGTGTGCGAGGAGCTGCTGCCGCTCGCCGCGGCGGGCCTCGACGCGTGGGGGATCGAGCCGGCCGACCGCGACCACTACCTCGGCATCATCGAGGAGCGGTGCCGCCGGCGCGTCAACGGCGCGTCCTGGCAGGTCGACACCTACCACCGGGCGCTGGCCGCGGGGCTGGGCCGGGAGGCGGCGCTGTCCGCGACCACCCGGCGCTACCGGGAGCTGATGCTGGCGGGCGAGCCCGTGCACACCTGGCCCACGGGCTTCCCCGGTCCCCAGGCACGGCACGGCTGACCTCGGCCGACGAGGGCGCCGGGCCCCGGCGGCCGCGGGCATCAGCCGTGGCCGCCGAGCCTCCGGCTGCGGGCATCAAGCCGTGGCCCCCGAGCCCGCGGCTGCGGGAATCAGCCGTGGGCCTGGGTCTCGCCGAGCGCCGTGATCGCCTTGAGGATCACGGCCTGGATGTCGGCAGGGTCGTTCACCTGGTATCCGGCGCCGCCGGTCGCCTGCGCGATCTGTTGCACCTCGCCCCGGTCGGCCCGCGGGCCGACCGCGATGGCGATCAGCGGCACCGGCTTCGCGGGGTCTCTGAGCTTGTGCAGCGCGGTCACGAGATCGGCCCGCGAGATGCTCCCCGGGTCCTCGTTGGCGCCGTCGGTGAGCAGCACCACCGCGTTGAACTTGCCGCTCGCGTACGTCGAGGTCGCCTCCTCGTACGCGGCCAATGTCGTGTCGAAGAGGCCGGTCGCACCGCCCGGCACGGGGTGCAGCGCGCCGAACGCCTGGGTCAGCTTCTCGCGCTGGGTGCGCCCGCCGCCCGCGGGATCGCTGAGCCGGGCGGTCGGCACGAGACGGCGGTAGTCGCGCGAGCCGTCGAGGTGGGTGGCGAAGTCCCACAGGCCGATCTCGTCGTCGGGGGTGAACTGCGAAAGCGCCTGCAACAGCGAGGACTTGGTGACATCCATACGGGAGCGGCCGCCCGAGCCCGGTACCGGGTCGGCCATCGAGCCTGAGGCGTCCACCACCGTGGTCAGACGCGCGCTCTGCACCGTGATCGTCCACATGCCGAGCGCGTCCTGGAGCTCCTGGGCCGACGGCGGCTCGGCGCTCGCGCTCGCGTACGGCTGGGGAGAGCTCGCTCCGGCGGCCGATGCGACCGGGTCGGCGGCCGGCAGGCCCGGCGTGCGGAACCCCAGCCCGGCCAGGACGCGCAGCGACTCGGGTTCGCCGAGCAGCGTCATGAAGCGCATCGCCGCCCGGCTCTCGTTGGTGCTCATCCGCGTCTCGCGGACCATCGTGTACGGGTAGTCGAGCTGCGGCGCGCCGTCCTTGGGGTAGAAGAGCCGCAGGTGCCGGCCGGTGTCGTGGGCGGCGTTGTAGGCGAACGCCGACTGTTCGGAAAGGACCAGCGCCTGATTGCGGTGCGGGTCGCCCGAGCCGTCGGGGGCCAGCGTCTGCACCGCCTGGCCGTCGCCCGGGGAGATGCGCTGCGCGAGCACCTTGGCGAGGGCGGCCGCCCGCGTGTCGCCGTCCGCGCCGCCGCTCGCTGCCGATGTGGCGATGGAACTCAGGGCGAGCAGCCCGGAGGCACTGCGCGCCGGATCGGCCGAACCGAGGCGCAGCTTGTCGTCCTGCGCGGTGGCTGTGGCCAACTCGGCCCAGGTGTACGTCCTTTGGGGCCATCCGAGCGGCTTCGCGGCCTCGGGCACCACCGCGAGGGCGACCGGCGACGCGGCGATGTGCCCCGCCGTCACCACCCCCGCCGACTCGCCCGCGTCCTTCGCCCGGTCGACCCAGAGCGACGCGTCGGGTATCCACACCGAGAAATCGGGCGGGGCGGGGGAGGCCAGCGAAGCCGCGACCTCGTAGGAGTCGCGGGCGCTCACCCGTACGTCCATGCAGGAGCCGTCCGAAGTGATCTTCTCGGTACGGGCCCGGTCGGCGACGGCCCGCACGGCCGGCGCGATGTCGGGCGAGGCGACCAGATCGAGCCGCACCGCGGAGGCCGCGCAGGAGCGGCGGAACGAGAGCAGTCCGCGCTGGACGGCGATGGCCGTGCCCCCGGCCACCGCCATGACCAGGGCGGTGGCGATGGCGACCGTGCGGCGCCGGGCGGCCACCCGGGCAGCCCCGCTGCTCGGCGTCGCGGCGTCGTCGGGCAAGCTGTGACGTCCCATGGCGGTGGTGCCCCTCCTTGACTGGTGAACAAGGAAAAGGGAGACCACGCCCTCGCAATGGCGCCCGTCCCCCGGCCTGTCGCGCGCGATCTTCGAAGTGTCCTTCGAGACCCTAGCGGGGCGGCGGTGGGGATGGAACGGGATTCGTCAACTGGAGGCAGGTGTGCAGGTGGAGGCCGAGCGCGTGGCTGATTCTCTTCCCGAGCAGGGGAGTTCACCGCAGATCCTGCGGTCCGAGACCGTGCTCGTGCTGGCGCTCTCGCTCGGCGCGAGCGGCGTGTCGGCCCTGATCAGCTTTGTCGGATCGCTCACCAAGCCTGGTGGACTCAAGCACCAGGCGGCCAACCTCAACACCTCGTACGCTCCCGGGCGGCCGTGGCTCGATCTCGCCTGGCAGCTCTTCGGCATCGCGACGGCGCTCGTGCCGGTCGCGCTCGTCGCGCACCTTCTCCTGCGCGAACGCGTCGGCGGTCTTCGCGTGCTCGGCTTCGACCGGACACGGCCCTGGCCGGACCTCGCCAGGGGCGTCCTGATCGCCGCCGGGATCGGCAGCGCCGGCCTCGCCTTCTACCTCGTCGCGCGGGCGGTGGGGGGCAACCTGACCGTCGTACCCGAATCGCTGCCCAGCGTCTGGTGGAAGTACCCGGTACTGGTTCTCTCCGCGCTCCAGAACTCCGTGCTCGAAGAAGTGATCGTCGTCGGCTATCTGCTGCGCAGGCTCGGCCAGTTGGGGTGGACGCCGATGGCCGCACTGGTCGCGAGCTCAGTGCTGCGCGGCTCGTACCACCTCTACCAGGGCATCGGCGGCTTCCTCGGCAACATGGTGATGGGCGTGGTCTTCGTGCTGCTCTACCGGCGCTGGCAGCGGGTCGGCCCGCTCGTCGTGGCACACGCACTGCTCGACATCGGTGCCTTCGTCGGGTACGCGCTGCTCGCCGGCAAGGTGAGCTGGCTGCCCACGATGTGAGGGAGCGGCCCGCCGTGCGGGGCTACGGCCTGGTCAGCAGCTCGCCGTCGATGACGGTCACGGCGCGGCCGGTGAGCAGCGTGCGTTCGCCGCGCACTTCGGTGCGTACCAGACCGGAGCGGGGCGAGGCCTGGAGGCCGGTCAGCTCCGTGCGGCCCAGGCGCGCCGACCAGAACGGGGCGAGCGCGGTGTGGGCGCTGCCCGTCACCGAGTCCTCGTCGATGCCCACGTTGGGGAAGAAGCAGCGCGAGAGGTAGTCGTAGCCCGCGGCCGGATCCGCCGCTGCGGCCGTGGCGATGATGCCGCGCTTGGAATGGCGGCCCAACGCACGCGGATCGGGCGCGAGAGCGCGTACGGCCTGCTCGTCGGCGAGCTCCACCAGCAGGTCGCCGATGTCGGCCGAGGTGTCGTGCACCGAGCGGATGGGCGCGCCCAGCGCCTCGGTGAGCCCGTCCGGGACCGCCTCCTCCCTGAGCGTCGAGGTGGGGAAGTCGAGGGTGATGGTGCCGTCGTCGGCGGCGGTCGCCGTGAGGAGGCCGCAGCGCGCGGCGAACCGGACCGTGCCGCTCGCGGCGCCCGTGGAGTGCAGGACGTGCGCGGTGGCCAGGGTGGCGTGGCCGCACATGTCGACCTCGGCGGCCGGGGTGAACCAGCGCAGCGCCCAGTCGGCCTCGCCGCCCGCCGGCAGCGGATGCGCGAAGGCGGTCTCGGCGTGGTTGACCTCGCGGGCCACGTCCTGAAGCCAGTCGTCGGCCGGGAAGGCGTCGAGCAGGAGGACCCCGGCCGGGTTGCCGGCGAAGGGGCGATCGGTGAAGGCGTCGACGATTCGGATGCGCATGTCCGCACCGTACGGGAGGCGGAATCGCGCGGGCCAAGGCCAATCCGGGACGACTGGACCGCTTGCCGATTCCGCGGGTCGTCAGGCCGTGAGCGGGACCGCGTGGACCTCGTCGGCCGGGTGACCGGCTCGCTCGTGGATGCGCTGGACGGCCTCCGCCGACGGCGCGTCGGACAGGCAGTACACCGTGCCCGACTCCGGGTCGGCCCACGCCTTCTCGAAGCGGACGCCCTCCTCCTTCTCTATGGCGAGGTCCGCCTTGTGGGCCTGGAGCAGCTGGTCGGCCGTGATGCCCTTCATCCCGTGGTGGACGTCCATGAACTGGGACATGGCGTCGCACCTCCTTCCGGGTTCGCGGAGGCGTTCGGAACCGGCAAGTCGATTTGTCGGCTTCAGCTCCGTTCCTTCAAGACTGCGCCCGATCCGCGGAGGGAGCGAACGGACCGGAGCCCGTTTCCGCCTCGGTCCAGGCCCCGGATCCACCACGGTCGTGTCCCAGGTGCTTGCCAAGCGTAAGTCGGCGATATATCGTTGATGCATCGCGACAGATCAACGATGGAAGGAACGAAATCATGCGTTCACATGGACACGGACAGCAAGGACCCGGCCATCACGGTCGGGGTGACTTCGAGGGGCGGCGTGCCGCCTTCGGGCCGTTCGGGCCCGGCGGCGGTGGGCCGTGGGGCGGGCCGTTCGGTCCCGGCCGCGGTGGCCGGGGCGGCCCGCGGGGCAGGGCGCGGCGCGGCGATGTCCGTGCGTCGATCCTGGCCCTTCTCAAGGACCGGCCGATGCACGGCTACGAGATGATCCAGGAGATCGGCGAGCGCAGCGGCGGAGCCTGGAAGCCCAGCCCGGGTTCGGTCTACCCCACCCTCCAGCTCCTGGAGGACGAGGGTCTGATCACCAGCGAGAGCGAGGGCGGCAAGAAGCTGTTCACGCTCACCGACGGCGGGCGCGCGGAGGCCGAATCGGGAGCCGACGCTCCCTGGGAGGACGCCGGGCGCGGGGTCGACTGGGAGGCCATGCACGAGATCCGGCAGGCCGGCTTCGGCCTGATGGAAGCGTTCGGGCAGGTCTGGAAGACCGGCTCCGCCGATCAGCGCCAGAAGGCGCTCGCCGTCATCAACGACGCCCGCAAGAAGCTGTATCTGATCCTTGCCGACGAGGGCTGAGCCCTCGCCGTAGTGAAGCCCCGCGGCCGACCGGCCGCGGGGCTTTCACATGTTCGGGCGCGCCCGGCCGTTCAGGCGCACAGCCCCCCGAGCTTGCGCAGCGACTCGTTGAGGGCGGCCGTCGCCGAGTCCTTCAGCTTGCCCGCCATGAGGGAGACCGCGGCCCCCGTGAACTCGCCGTCGACCCGGACCGTGGTGGCCGCGCCGTCGGGGACGACCGTGTAGCGGTTCATGACGTTCACGCCCATCGGGCCCTTGCCGCGGATGCCGAAGACCCGGCCGGCCTCGAACTCGTCCACCGTCCACGCCACTTCGGCGGGAAAGCCCATGAGCTTCATGTTCTCCGCATAGGTCGCGCCCAGCTCCAGCTTGTCGGGGCCGCCCGCCGGGAAGCTCGTGTGGGTGGCGTTCCACTCGCCGTACGAGGAGAAGTCGGTGAGCTGCGCCCAGACCTTCTCGGCCGGGGCCTCGATACGTGCCTCCGCGCTGACCTCGGCCATGCGACCACTCCTTCGTGGGGACTGTGACGGGGACGTGTCGCGGAACGTAGCGGCAGTGGCGTGAACATTCAATACTGATGAACCGTCAGGTCTGGGCTCCTCAGATCCTCTGGGTCTCCATCGCCCAGATCTCGGCGGAGTCGAACAGATCGCAGGCGCGCGGTCGCGCGGACTCGTCGTGACAGTGGAACGCGGCCCAGAACAGATCGCCCGGCAGCGCGTCGCGAGGCGCGTACACCCGGTACACGTACTGCAGTCCGTCCTCGGCGAGGAGGGCGACCATCCAGCACATCGGCGCTCCCTCGGCGGGCGGTGGGGACGGCTGAGTCATGCGTCACCGGGAGGGACGAGCCTGGACGCCGCCATGGTTGCGTCGGGGGTGGGTGGCGGCCGCACGGTGAAAGGTTGCCCTTGCGGGGAAGATTCGCGCGATCTCATCCGTAAGGAGGAGAACCCGGTCATCCGTGCCCACCTTCTGTCGGATGGACGAATGCTCCCGCACGCGGATGCCCTGCGAGCCGGCGGCTGGTGAGGTTGAGGGGTGCACAGTTCTCCCCCCGGAGCGGCGCGCCAGGTCTCTTCCTTCGTGGAGTCCGCCGAGCCCCGAGTCTCCGCAGACCCCGCGGACGCCCCGGGCCCCGTAGCCGCGCCGGCCCCGGCGGACATCGAGGCCCGGCTCACCGACGAGCTGGCCTCGATGGTCACAGGTGCCCGAAGGCGTGCGCTGCGCGACGGGGACCGGCAGCTGGACACTGCCCATCTGCTGCACTCGCTGATGGAGAGCGACCCCGAGGTGCGGGCCGCCTTCGAGAGCGGGCCGCAGGTGGCGCGGGTGCTCGGCTACCTCGTGCAGCGCAGCATCGGATACGGGCTGCGCTGGCAGGGCTCCGTCGAGGACTCGGGGGCGGTGCCCCTGATGACCCAGCCCGGCTGGTCGCCGAGCGCGCTCACCGCGATGGAGCACGCGCTGCGCCGCGCCGCGGCCCGGGGCGACCAGCGGGCCGAGGGGCGGGACCTGCTGGCGGCGCTGGCCGCCGATCCGGAGTGCCGCGCCATCGAGGTCCTGACCCGCGCCGGGGTGGACGCGACCTCGCTCACCGACCACCTCCGTGAGCCCGGGCTCACCGACCGGTTCCCGGAGCCCTCGCGCCAGGCCTGACAACCACGGCACCGGCCCCAGGGGGCACGAGCTGCCGGCCCCGCCTCCTGGGCCGCCGGCACGAGCCGCCGGCCCCGCCTCCCGGGCCGCCGTCTCGACAGGCGTCACGCATATGACGGTCCTGACCCGGCCTGCCATGATGTGCCGATGCACGCGTCTCAGGGAAGAAGCGCCGGCCTGGGACTCGCCCTGGTGTCGGCCTTCGCATTCGGTGGTTCCGGTGTGGCGGCCAAGCCGCTCATCGAAGCGGGGCTCGACCCGCTGCACGTGGTGTGGCTGCGGGTGACCGGGGCCGCGCTCATGATGCTCCCGGTGGCCTGGCGCCACCGCGGTCTGGTGCTGCGCAAGCCCGCTCTGCTCGCCGGATTCGGGCTCCTTGCCGTCGCCGGAGTCCAGGCCTGCTACTTCGCCTCACTCTCCCGGATACCCGTGGGCGTGGCCCTGCTCGTCGAATACCTGGCGCCCGCGCTCGTCCTCGGCTGGGTCCGCTTCGTCCAGCGCAGGCCCGTGACGCGGGCCGCCGCGGTCGGTGTGGTGCTCGCCGCCGGCGGACTCGCCTGCGTCGTGGAGATCTGGTCCGGACTGAGCTTCGACGCGCTCGGGCTGCTCCTCGCGCTCGGCGCGGCCTGCTGCCAGGTCGGCTACTTCGTCCTGTCCGACCAGGGCGGCGAGGGCGACGACGCGGCCGACCCCATCGGCGTCATCGCCTACGGACTCCTCATTGGCGCCCTCGTCCTGACCGTCCTGGCCCGGCCCTGGGGCATGAAGTGGGCGGTGCTCGGCGGCAGCGCCGACATGAACGGCACGACGGTGCCCGCGGCCCTGCTGCTGGGCTGGATCGTGCTGATCGCCACCGTGCTCGCCTACGTCACCGGCGTCACCTCGGTGCGCCGGCTCTCCCCGCAGGTGGCGGGAGTCGTCGCCTGCCTTGAGGCGGTGATCGCGACGGTCTTCGCCTGGGTTCTGCTGGGCGAGCACCTCGCCGCGCCGCAGATCGTCGGCGGCGTGGTGGTCCTGTGCGGGGCGTTCATCGCCCAGCTGTCGGCGCCGAAAGCGGCCTCGGGGCCCGTCGCCTCCGGCGGACCCGGGTCCGCCGAAGGGGAGTTGGCGGCCGGACGCTCCGCCGCCCAGTAGTGCTGATTGCCGCGCCCCCGGCCCTGATCCGTCAGACATCCCCTAGGGTGGCGCTCATGCACGCGACCGTACTGCCGCCTCCCGCCGCGTAACGCGGGCGGCTCGCTCCCTGACGAAGACCCTGCTCGGCCGGTTGCCGAGCGGCTCGTCGCTGCCCGCGCACTCCACGCCGGCGACCAGTCAGCTGTCTTCCTCATCGGAGTACGTACGTGCCGAACTCTTCCACGGGCCTCGCCATGGTCCCCACCGAGCCGTTGCCCAATGCCCCACTGCCCGTCCAGCGCGGTCTGCTCTATCTCGCCTTCGCCGGATTCGCCTGGGGCACCGCCGGCGGCGCGGCGGCCCTGGTCTTCGGGGCCAGCGACCTCGGACCCCTCGCCCTCTCCTTCTGGCGCTGCGCGGGCGGGCTCGTCCTGCTGCTCGGCGCGATGGCGCTGCGCCGCCGCCCCGCGCCCGCAGTACCCGCTGCACCCCCCGTACTCACCGCACCCGCCGCACCCGCCGTGCCCGCTGCACCCGCCGCCCTCGCCGCACCTGAAGCGCGCGGTCGGCGGCTGCTGCGCATCCTCGGCAACGGCATCGGCCTGATGATCTTCCAGAGCGCGTACTTCGCGGCCGTCGAAGCGACCGGGCTCGCCGTCGCGACCGTGGTGACCCTGGGCGCGGGGCCCGTCCTCATCGCCCTCGGCGCCCGCCTCACCCTCGGCGAACGGATCGGCTGGGCCGGCTCCGCCGCCGTCACCGGCGCGCTCACCGGCCTCGCTGTGCTGTGGACCGGCAACGGCGGCGGCACGGTGCGGCCCACCGGGGTCGTCCTCGCGCTGGTGTCGGCCGCCGGCTACGCCGCCATCACCTTGCTGACCCGGTGGCTCGGGCGCGACGGCGGCGCCGCCGACGCTTCGTCGACCACGGCCTGGGCGTTCGGTGTCGCCGCGCTCTGCCTGCTGCCGTTCGCGAGCACCGAGGGGCTGCTGCCGCACACGGTCGAACCGGTGCGCGTGGTGATCCTGCTCCTGTACGTGGCGGCCGTGCCGACGGCGCTCGCGTACGCCCTCTACTTCGCCGGAGCGGCGGTCGTCCGGTCCGCGACCGTCTCCGTGATCATGCTGCTCGAACCGGTTGGCGCGGCCGTGATCGCCGTATCGGTGCTTGGTGAACGGATCACCGCGGCCACGGCGACGGGCACCGCGCTGCTCCTGCTCGCGGTGGTCGGCCTGGCCGCGTCCGAAACCAGGCAGGCGGCGAGGGCCCGGCGCGGCGTGGCCGTGCAGGAGCGGGCGACGAAGGCCCGTGCGGGGCAAGGGCGTTGAGGGAGCGCGGCGCCCGATCGCCCTTCCGGCCCGTCCCGCCTGGGTCCGGTCTCAGAGCGCGCTGATGTATCCGGGGACCGGCACCGACGCGTCGAGGTCGGCCGCGGGGATCGGCGTGCCGTAGGACGGGGTGAGGGGCAGGACGCCGGCCCAGTGGGGCAGGGCGAGGTCGTCGGCGTCGTCGTTCGGGCCGCCGGTGCGCAGCTTCGCCGAGACCTCGTTCAGATCGAGGCTGATCACCGCCGTCGCGGCCAGCTCCTTCGCGTTGGCCGGCCGCGAGTCGAGGGCGCGGCCCGGGACGACGTGGTCCACCAGCGCGTCCAGGGCGGTGCGCCGCTCCTCGGGGTCGGTGACCTCCTGCGCGATGCCGTGCACCACGACCGAGCGGTAGTTGATCGAGTGGTGGAAGGCGGACCGGGCGAGCACCAGGCCGTCGACATGGGTGACCGTCAGACAGACCGGAAGCCCCGGGTCGGCCTGGCCCGCCGCGCGCAGCGGACGCGAACCGGTCGAGCCGTGTATGTACAGCCGCTCGCCGACCCGGGCGAACAGCGTCGGCAGCACGACGGGCGCGCCGTCACGGACGAACCCCAGGTGGCAGACGTACGCCGTGTCGAGGACGGAGTGCACCAGCTCCCGGTCGTACGAGGCCCGCTCGCGCGACCGGGTCGGCACGGTGCGGTCGGTCGCCTCGTAGGGCTGTGCGGTCACGGTGTCCGGCATTGCAGTCTCCATTGCACTAGTGCATACTGATGTTTGTGCTAGGAGAATATCGGATCGCAGGGCGGCGTGCATCGGAGATTGCCGAGAGCGTGGAGCGCGCGGTGGGTTCCGGCGGGCTCGAACCGGGTCAACTGCTGCCCCCACTAAGGGAGTTGGCCACCGAGCTCGGCGTCAACCCCAACACCGTCGCGGCCGCCTACCGCCTGCTGCGCGACCGCGGAGTGATCGAGACGGCCGGCCGTCGCGGCAGCCGGGTGCGCCCGAGGCCGGCGAGCACCGCCCGCGACCTCATCCGCGTCGACGTGCCCGAAGGGGTGCGCAACATCGCCGACGGCAACCCGGACGCGCGGCTGCTCCCGCCGCTCGGCGACGCGCTGGCCGCCGCCGCGCGCGCCAACGCCGAACGGCCCGCCCGGTACATGTACGGGCAGGACCCCGTGGACGAGGATCTCGCCCGCATCGCCCGCGCCGTCTTCGACGAGCAGGGCGTGCCGGGCGGCCCGGTCGGGGTGCTTTCGGGTTCGCTCGACGCCATCGAGCGGGTACTCACCGCCCATCTGCGTCCCGGCGACGCCGTGGCGATCGAGGATCCGGGCTGGGGTGCGCTGCTCGACCTCGTACCGGCGCTCGGCCTGCGGCCCGAACCCATGCCGCTCGACGACGAGGGCCCGCTGCCCGACGGGCTCGAACGCGCCCTGGCCGCGGGCGCCCGAGCCGTCGTGGTCACCTGCCGCGCACAGAACCCGACCGGCGCGACCGTGAGCGCGGCCCGGGCCCGGGCGCTGCACGACGTGCTCGCCGCGCACCCGGGCGTGCTGCTCATCCAGGACGACCACGGCCACGGGATGGTCGATCTGCCGCTGCACCCCATCGCACCCGCCACCGAACACTGGGCGTTCGTACGGTCCGTGGCCAAGGCATACGGGCCGGACCTGCGGCTCGCCGTGCTCACCGGCGACGCCGTCACGCTGGACCGGGTGCGCGGGCGTCAGCGGCTCGGGCCCGGCTGGGTGAGCCGGCTGCTCCAGCGGGCCATCGTCGAGTTGTGGAGCTCCGGCGCCGTCGACGCGGCGAAGGTGGCGCGCTCGTACCGCGAGCGGCGCGAGGGCCTGCTGCGGGCGCTGAGCGAGCGGGGGGTGGAGGCCCATGGGCGGAGCGGCTTCGTGGTGTGGGTGCCGGTGCCCGACGAGACGGGCGCTGTCTCCCGGCTGTTGCACGCGGGTTGGGCGGTGGCGCCCGGCGCCCGCTTCCGCCTTGCCTCGGCGCCCGGGGTGCGGATCACCGTGTCGAGCCTGACCGCGGACGACCTCGGGCCGCTCGCGGACGCCATCGCCTCCGCGGTCGGCCCGGGCCCCGGCAGCAGCTATGTCTGCTGAGCCTTCGCCCTCGCGCGGGGCCGGCTCTGCGTAAGGGCGGCGCCCGCCAGGACGATGGCCGCTCCCACCGGCGTGTTCCAGCTGAGGCTCTCGCCGAGGACCGCGACGCCGGCGGCCGTGGCGATCACCGGGATGAAGTAGGTGACCATCTGCGCCGTCGTCGGTCCCACCTCGTTGACGAGCCCGTACTGGACGAGCACCGCGAGCCCCGTGCCGAGCGCGCCGAGCGCGGCGACGGCCAGCAGCGCAACCACCGGGAACGAGCTCGGGAAACCGGCGAACAGCGGGGTGACCAGGGCGAGTTGCAGGGTGGCGACGCCGAGCTGTGGGCCGATCAGGGACAGGCTGGAGTGCCCGGTGCCGGCGAGGGTGCGACGCACGTATATCCAGCCGACGGGGTAGCAGAGCGAGGCGAGCAGGGCCATCGCGGTGCCCTTGGCGTCCAGCCCCTGGAAGCCCTGCCAGGCGCCGAGCACCGTGAGCACCCCGAGGAAGCCGAGGCCGAGCCCCGCCACCCGGCGCCGCGTCGGGCGGTCCTCGGAGAGCGCCACCATCGACAGAGCCATGCCCCACAGCGGCGAGGTCGCGTTGCAGATGCCGGCCAGCGTCGAGGGGATCGTCAGTTCCGCGTACGCGAACAGCGAGAACGGCGCGGCGTTCAGGAAGAACGCCGCCACCGTGAGGTGCAGCCAGGTGCGGCGTCCGCGCGGCAGCGGCGCACGCTTGACCGCCATCGCGACGGCCAATACCAGGGTGCCGAAGAGCAGCCGTCCGAACGTGACCTGAAAGGGAGCGAAGCCGTCCGTGCCGACCTTGATCAGCAGAAAGCTGAAGCCCCAGATCAGCGAGAGCCCCGCGAACCGGACCCGCCAGTCCAGGGCGGGGCGGCGCTGTCCGGCCGGCACACCGGTCGCAGCGCGGGCGGCGTGCGAGGGGGGATGGGCCGGGGCCGAAGAGGGTGTGGAGGGTGTGGCGGAAGGCCGGGGCGGGGTGGCAGTGCTCATGACGACCACGATGGGGCCCGAGACCGCGTAGCACAAGCGAGACTTCAGTACGCAGATGGATTAGCATCGCTTACATGTTGAATCTGGAGCGCCTGCGCACCCTGGACGCGGTGGCCCGGCACGGCTCGGTGGGCGGCGCGGCCGACACCCTGCACGTGACGACCTCCGCCGTCTCCCAGCAGCTCGCCAAACTGGAGCGGGAGGCGGGCCAGCCGCTGCTCGCCAAGAATGGGCGCGGGGTGCGGCTCACCGACGCCGGCCGGCTGCTCGCCGATCATGCGGCCCGCATTCTGTCCCAAGTCCAGGTGGCACAGGCCGAGTTGGAAGAGCAGCGGGGCCGGGTCGTGGGCGAGCTCAGGATCGCGGGCTTCGCCACCGCCGCCCGTGGGCTCTTCCCCGCGGCGCTCGCGGCGCTGCGCGCCGACCACCCGCAGCTCGCGGTCCGCTCCGACGAGCTGGAGGCCGACGAGTCGGTCCAGGGCGTACTCCTCGGCGACCTCGACCTCGCGCTCGTCCTCGACTGGTACAACAAGCCGCTCCCGCTGCCCGACGGGCTCGCCAAGCGGGCCGTCCTCGACGACCTCGCGGATGTCGCGCTGTACGCGGACCATCCGCTCGCCGGCCGCGATGTGGTGGACCTGGAGGAGTTCGCCGAGGACGAGTGGATCACCTGGCCCGAGGGCGAGTTCTGCAACGAGTGGCTGATGTTCACCCTGCGCGGCAAGGGCATCGAGCCGAGGATCGCCCATGTCGCCCGCGAGCACGCCACTCAACTTGCCCTGGTCGAAGCCGGGTTGGGAGTGAGCATCGCCCCGCGTCTGGGCCGTGGCCCGGTCCCCGGCGGGGTGCGCGTGATCCCGGTGCGGGACGCGATGAACCGCCACGTCTACGCGGTGTGGCGCGCGGACGCCGACCGCAGGCCCTCGATCCGGGCCGCCGTCGACGCGCTGACCGCGGCGGGCGAGCGGCTGGTCCGGGCGGGCTGACTCGGCGCCCGAACTCACTGCCCGAACGCGCCGCCCGAACTCACTGTCCGAACACGCCGCCCAGTTTGCGGAAGTCCCATGAGACGACCGTGGACGGGGTCAGCCGCAGCCATGCGTGCCGGCCGTCGTGCACCATCTCGTCGAGGCCGAAGTGCTTCGCCGCGAACAGCCGCTCCACATCGGTGAGTTCGGGGCACGACGCCCCGGCGCGGGGCGCCTCGCCGACCGGGACGACGCGGCCGCTCAGCTCCACCCCGCGCAGCTCCCCGTACTCCGTACCGTCGTCCACGACCACCGCGACGCGCGGATCCTTGCCGAGCTGGGTCCAGCGGCGGCTGCGCGTGATCGAGTACAGCCAGAGCGAGCCGCCGTGCCAGACGTACCAGAGCGGGGCGACGTGCGGGCTGCCGTCCGCGGCGACCGTGGCGACCCGGCACGTGCGCTGTTCACCCAGGAAGGCGTCGCGCTCCGCGTCGGTCATCATGATCCGGCGGCCCCGGCGCTGTGTGTCGGTCATCCGCTCCATCCCTTCGAAGGTCCCACGCCGGCACGGCGTCTGACGGTACGTCAGGAATCATGGCGCGCTCTTCCCTCGTCGCGCAATGGCGGTTAGCCTCCGGCGCCATGGCGACGAAGGAACTCCTCGCACAGCAACTCGTCCCCGCGACCACGGTACTGATGACCGTCGAGTGCCAGCAGGGCGTGGTCGGCAACGACAGCGCACTGCCCGAACTCGCCGCGCAGGCACGGGAATCGGGGATGCTGATCAACGTGGCGCGGCTCGTGGCGGGCGCGCACGAGGCGGGTGTCCAGGTGCTGCACGCGGTCGCGGAGCGCCGCCCCGACGGACGCGGGGCCAACCGCAACGCACGGCTTTTCCGGGCCGCCGAACGGCTCCCGGTCCAGCAGTACTCGGGCTCGCGGGCGGTGCGTATCGCCGAGCCGATCGAGGTGGCCGACGAGGACTTCGTCGTACGCCGTCTGCACGGCCTCTCGCCCGTGTCCGGCACGGACGTCGACCCGCTGCTGCGCAACCTCGGCTGCCGCACCCTGATCGTCACCGGTGTCTCGGCGAACGTCGCGATCCCCAACGCCGTCTTCGACGCGGTCAACCTCGGCTACACGGCGGTGGTCGCCTCGGACGCGATCGCGGGGTTGCCGGCCGACTACACCCCCGCGATGGTCCGCAACACCCTCGCCCTCGTCGCCACCGTGACCACCACCGACGCCATCCTGGGCTGCTTCAAGGAAGCGGGGCGCGCTACGCCAGCTTGATCGAGTCCCCCTCGACGGAGATCGCGGCCGCGGGCAGCGGGGACGGCGCGGGACCGGCCTTCACGCTGCCGTCGGTCACGTCGAACTTGCTGCCGTGGCACGGGCAGTTGATGGTTCCGTCCGCGATGGACGACACGGCGCAGCCCTGATGGGTGCACTTCGCCGAGAACGCCTTGAACTGGCCGGCGGTGGGCTGGGTCACGACGACGCCCTCCTTGGCGAAGATCTTCCCGCCGCCCTGCGGGATGTCGGAGGTCTTGCCCAGGACGCCACCGCCGCCCTTGGCCCCGCCGCCCCCGGCGGGTGCGGCCGGGCTCGACCCGGCCGCGCTGTCCGAGCTGCCCCCGCATGCCGTGAGCGCGGCGGCGAGCCCGGCCGCCCCGACACACGCGATGACGGTACGGCGCGCCGGTACCTGCGCGGGCGCGGGAGCCGTTACCCGCACGGGTACGGAGTGCGCTTCGGTGCTCATGCTGACTGTCCTCTCGACGTACGACGCGTGACTGCGTGGGGGAGTACGGGAGTGAGGCACGGGGTGTTCAGCGCGAGGGTGACTTCTTGCGGGGCCGGCGGGGGCGGGACGGGAAAAGGAGCGGGCGCCCGAAGGGGCGGGACGTAGCCTGGGCCCATGCTCACTGAAGTCACCGCGACCCGGTACGTCACGCCGTTGCGTGAGGGCGGGTCGCTTCCGGGCATCGTCGAGGCCGACGATCTCGGAACGTACGTCATCAAGTTCACCGGCGCCGGCCAGGGCCGCAAGACGCTCGTCGCGGAGGTCGTCTGCGGAGAGCTCGCGCGGCGGCTCGGACTGCGCATGCCGGAGCTCGTCACCATCCAGCTCGACCCGGTCATCGGCCTGTCCGAACCCGACCAGGAAGTGCAGGAACTCCTGAAGGCGAGCGGCGGCCTCAACCTCGGCATGGACTACCTGCCCGGCTCGCTCGGCTTCGATCCGCTCGCCTACCAGGTGGACGCGGCCGAGGCGGGCCGGATCGTCTGGTTCGACGCGCTGATCAACAACGTCGACCGCTCGTGGCGCAACCCCAACCTGCTGGTCTGGCACGGCGACCTGTGGCTCATCGACCACGGCGCCACGATGATCTGGCAGCACAACTGGCCCGGTGCCGCGGCCTCCGCCGCCAAGCCCTACAACGCCTCCGACCACGCGCTCGCGCCGTTCGGACCCGACATCGCCTCCGCCGCCGCCGGCCTGGCGCCGCTGGTGACCGAGGAGCTCCTGACCGAGGTCACCGCCCTCGTGCCCGACGAATGGCTGGTCGACGAGCCCGGCTTCGACTCCACCGACGCGCTGCGCCGCGCCTACGTCGAGCCGCTGCTCGCCCGCGCCGCGACGATCCACGAGCGGATCATCCTGGACGCCCCCACCGCCACCAGGCCCTCGCGGGCCCCGGGGTGGCTGACCGACCACGTCAAGCCCTGGCCGCACCCCACCAAGAACACCGAGAACACCGAGAACACCGAGAACAGCAAGAACAGCGCGACCACCAAGAAGGATGCCGACCGTTGAGCAAGCGCGATGTCTTCGAGTACGCGCTGCTGCGCGTGGTGCCGCGCGTCGAGCGCGGTGAATGCTTCAACGCGGGCGTGCTGGTCTACTGCCGCGCCCACTCCTTCGTCGCGGCCCGCACGCACCTGGACGAGGCGAAACTGAGGGCGCTCGACCCGGCCGCGGACGTGGTGGGCGTACGGGCCGCGCTGCGCGCCGTCGAGGGCGTCTGCGGCGGCGGCGAGGGCGCCGGGCAGGCGGCCGGCGACGATCCGGGCCGCCGCTTCCGCTGGCTGATCGCACCCCGCTCCACCGTGGTCCAGCCGGGCCCGGTGCACACCGGTCTGACCGCGGATCCGGCCGCCGAGACGGAGCGGCTGCTCGACCTGCTGGTGCGCTGACCACGCCGCTGATCACGCCGTTGGTCGCCCCTCGACCGGGCGTGACAGGGGTGTGGCGGGGGTGCTGCGGGGGTGTGACATGCGCCGCGGGATCCGTGGGCCGTTGACACCGCGTGCCAGGGCTTCTAGCGTCTCGTCTGCTGAAGCTACTAAGCGGTTGCTCAGCGAGTGAGGACCGCGGATCCCAGGGCGAGGAGAACAGCATGTCCACCACCGAGCAGCGTGTCGCCATCGTGACGGGGGCGGCGCGGGGCATTGGCGCCGCGACCGCCGTCCGGCTTGCGGCCGAGGGCCGGGCCGTCGCCGTACTCGACCTCGACGAGGCGGCCTGCAAGGACACCGTCGACACGATCACCGCGGCCGGCGGCCGGGCCCTCGCCGTCGGCTGCGACGTCTCCGACAGCGCGCAGGTGGATGCCGCCGTCGAGCGCGTCGCCGCCGAGCTCGGCGCGCCGACCATCCTCGTCAACAACGCCGGCGTGCTCCGCGACAACCTCCTCTTCAAGATGAGCGAGTCGGACTGGGACCTGGTCATGAACGTGCACCTCAAGGGCGCCTTCCTGATGGCCAAGGCCTGTCAGAAGCACATGGTGGACGCCAAGTGGGGCCGTATCGTCTCGCTCTCCTCGTCATCCGCGCTCGGCAACCGCGGCCAGGCCAACTACTCCGCCGTCAAGGCCGGCCTCCAGGGCTTCACCAAGACCCTCGCCAAGGAGCTCGGCAAGTTCGGCATCACCGCCAACGCGGTCGCCCCCGGCTTCATCGTCACCGAGATGACCGCGCAGACCGCCGCCCGTGTCGGCATGGGCTTCGAAGAGTTCCAGGCCGCCGCCGCCACCCAGATCCCCGTCCAGCGCGTCGGCTTCCCCGAGGACATCGCCAACGCCATCGCCTTCTTCACGGGCGACGCCGCGGGCTTCGTCTCCGGCCAGGTCATGTACGTGGCCGGCGGACCGCTCAACTAAGCGCAGGGATACGGAACATGACTGAACTTCCCGAACTGTCGGGCAAGGTGGCCCTGATCACCGGCGCCAGCCGTGGCATCGGTTACGGCATCGCCGAGGCGCTCGTCGCGCGCGGCGACCGGGTGTGCATCACCGGACGCGGCGAGGACGCTCTCAAGGAGGCCGTCGACAAGCTCGGCTCCGACCGGGTCGTCGCGGTGGCGGGCAAGGCCGCCGACGAGACCCACCAGGCCGCCGCCGTGGAACGCACCATGGAGGCCTTCGGCCGCGTCGACTTCCTGATCAACAACGCGGGCACCAACCCGGTCTTCGGCCCGATGGCCGAGCTCGACCTGAACGTGGCCCGCAAGGTGTACGAGACCAACGTGATCTCGGCGCTCGGCTTCGCCCAGCAGACCTGGAAGGCCTGGCAGAAGGAGAACGGCGGCGCGATCGTGAACATCGCCTCCATCGCCGGCGTCTCCGCCTCGCCCTTCATCGGCGCGTACGGCATGAGCAAGGCGGCCATGGTCAACCTGACCCTCCAGCTGGCCCACGAGTTCGCGCCGACGGTACGGGTCAACGCGATCGCCCCGGCCGTCGTGAAGACCAAGTTCGCCCAGGCGCTCTACGAGGGCCGTGAGGCGGAGGCCGCCGCGGTGTACCCGATGGGCCGGCTCGGCGTGCCCTCGGACATCGGCGGCGCCGCCGCGTTCCTCACCTCCGACCAGTCGGCCTGGGTCACCGGACAGACCCTGGTCGTCGACGGCGGGCTCTTCCTCAACGCGGGAGGGCACTGAAAGTACCGGCCGCCGGTATCTGCCAAGTGCCCTGCCCCGTCCGTCGGTCGACGCGGCAGGGCACTGCCGTGCGGTGCGTCGGCCGGGGCAGGGGGGCGGGCTCGGGCGGCGTTGTCAGTGGCGGCCGGTAGGTTCGGAACTCCGCACCGAGGGTGTGGATCCGAATGTCCCACGGAGGTTGTTGACGTGACCGATACCGCCATGCTGCCCGAGTCCTGGCAGGGCGTCCTCGGCGAGGAGCTCCAGAAGCCGTACTTCAAGGAGCTCACCGCATTCGTCGAGGAGGAGCGGGCGAAGGGCCCCGTCTTCCCGCCGCGCGACGAGGTCTTCGCCGCCCTGGACGCGACGCCGTACGACAAGGTGAAGGTCCTGGTCCTCGGCCAGGACCCCTACCACGGCGAGGGCCAGGGCCACGGACTGTGCTTCTCGGTGCGGCCGGGCGTCAGGACACCGCCGTCCCTGCGCAACATCTACAAGGAGATGCGCGACGAGCTGGGCCTCGACATCCCGGACAACGGCTACCTCATGCCGTGGGCCGAGCAGGGTGTGCTGCTGCTCAACGCGGTCCTCACCGTGCGCTCCGGCGAGGCCAACTCGCACAAGGGCAAGGGCTGGGAGAGGTTCACCGACGCGGTGATCCGGGCCGTCGCCTCGCGGCCCGACCCGGCGGTCTTCGTGCTGTGGGGCAACTACGCGCAGAAGAAGCTCCCGCTGATCGACGAGGAGCGCCACATCGTGGTCAAGGGCGCCCACCCCTCGCCGCTCTCGGCGAAGAAGTTCTTCGGTTCCCACCCGTTCACGCAGATCAACGAGGCGATCGCGGAGCAGGGCCACACCCCCGTCGACTGGCGGATTCCGAACCTGGGCTGAGGGGCCCGGCCGAGGCGAGCGGGGACGCCGGCCGGCCGTGGCGTGTGACGGCGTCCGGCTGACAGGCCGGTGCCCCGGCCCGAGCCTGAGGCCGATTGTCAGTGGCTGCCGCTAGCGTCGAAACCGTTCGGCTTTCGTGACGACTGGTGGAGACGGTGTGACGGACATGCAGGAAGCCCCGGGGGACGTCGTGATGACCCGGATCGGGCAAGCGATGATGCTGCTGCACGGCGGGGACCGCGAGGAGGCCCGCAACCGCTTCGCCGCCCTGTGGTCGGAGATCGGCGAGCGCGGTGAAGCGCTCCACCGCTGCACCCTCGCCCACTACATGGCCGACGCACAGGACGACGCCGGGGACGAACTGGCGTGGGATCTGAGGGCGTTGGCGGCCGCCGACGGACTGCGCCAGGACCGCCTCACGGCACACCGCGCCTCGCTCGCCGTACGCGCCTTCTACCCCTCGCTCCACCTCAACCTCGCCGCCGACTACGCGAAGCTGCACCGCCCCGCGGAGGCCCGTCTCCATCTCGACCGGGCCCACGCCGCCCTGGACGTACTGAACGACGACGCGTACGGCAACGACATCCGTGAGGCGCTGCGCCGGCTGGAGCGACAGCTGGACGCCGTGTGACGGCGGAAGGTGGCGGCGGGCCCATCGGCGGCGGCCCGGTGACGGAGGCGGCGCCGTGACGGCCGTGGCGGCCGTGGCGGGTCAAGGGCCGTAGACCTGATGGCAGATGCGCGCCTCGGGGCTGTCGTCCCGCCAGTGTCCATACCCCTGGCCGAGCGCGCAGACGTCGCCGGAAACGGGCGTCGCGGGGGCGGCCCCGGAGTGTCGCTTCCCGGGGGCGGCGGGCTGGTGCCGTGGCTGTTCGGTGCGGTGGCGACGGCCGTGGTGGGCCGCTTCCGGCCGGTCGGTCACGGCGGGCGGAGGCGGGGGCGAGGGGGCCAGGGGTGGCGTGGCGGCCGGGCCGGTGGGCGTGATCGCGTCCAGGGCCTCGCGCGCCGGTGGCTGCACGATCTGCGGGGAGACGTGGCTGCGCCGGCCGACGGCCGGGTCCGGTGGCGGGGAGGGCGCGGGGCCGGCCTCGACGGAGACACACCCCGAGGCGCATCCGCAGACGGCCAGGGCGGCCAGGGTCGTCAGGAGCCTCAGCGCGTTCCCGGTTCGATGCACCGGACAACTCTGCTGGTTACGAAGGCTGTTGAGCGAGCCCACCGGGCCACAATGGCCCACACGAGTGACCCGGCCGTCCGGGCCCGCCCTCCCGGAACCGTCAGCTTCCGGTGGCGCCGTCGATGGCTTCGCGGAGCAGATCGGCGTGGCCGTTGTGGCGGGCGTACTCCTCGATCATGTGGGTGTAGATCCATCGCAGGCTGAAGTGCTGTCCATTGCGGGCCGTGCCGGCGCTGAGCTCGTCGAGCCCGTGGCCGGCCGCGTGCTCCCGGGCCGCCGTGACCTCGCGCCGAAAGGTGGCCAGCGCCTCGGCGTAGGTGTCGTCCGGGCCGAAGTGGAAGTCGGCGTCGGGGTCCTCGTCGGTCCCGTACACGGCCTCGTCGGTGCCGCCCGCGAACACCGAGACGAACCACCAGCGTTCGACCTCGGCCAAGTGGCGCACCAGCCCGAGCAGGGTGAGTGCGGACGTCGGCACCGCGGCCCGCTTGAGCTGTTCGTCGCTGAGCCCGGAGCACTTCCACAGCAGGGTGTCGCGGTGGTGTTCCAGCCAGCCTTCGAGCATGTCGCGCTCGCCGGCGTCGAGTGCGGGCTCGTCGTGCCGAGCGGTTGCGGCCGGCGGTACTTCGGAGGTCGTCATGGCGCCATCCTGGCCGACGGCCATGGCTGTGGCCACCGGTTATCGCACCGGTTGTCACACCGGTGAGGCCAAGCCCCGGTGATGCCCACCCGTCGTCGCGGTGCGCGGTCACCGTCGTCGTGGCGGGGCCCATCCGTCGTGTTGGCGCGGGCCCGGCCGTCAGCGTGGCGCGGGCCCGGCCAGCATGCCGTGCAGCAGCTCGGAGAAGCCGTGGCGCAGCTCGGACTCGGACAGCACCTCGGCATGGTGGGAACCGGCCACGCAGGAGAACATCAGGCCTTCGCTGAAAGAGACGAGGCTCAGCGCGTGGCGCTCGGGTGTACGGGACCCCGCCGCCGCCATCAGTGCCACGAGCGGCTCCCTGAACCGCCGCCCGGCCGCGTCGTAGTAGGCGCGCAGCTCGGGGCGGCGGGTCGCCTCAAGCGCCAACTCGTAGCGGGAGACGAGCAGATCGCGATGGCCGGTGAGGTAGCGGTGCAGGGCGTGGGCGAGCGCCGCGGTCAGCTCGTCGAGTCCGCTCCCCGGCACCGGCATGTCAGCCGGGGTGAGCACCGAGGCCTCCCGCTCGGACTGCCGCGCGACGGCCGCTTCGAGGAGGGCGAGCCGGGTCCGTGCCTGATTGGAGGTCGAGCCCTGTGGCAGCCCCGCAAGCTCGTCCACGGCGCGGTGGGTCAGGCCGCGCATGCCCCGCTCGGTGAGCAGGGCGAGCGCGGTATCGGCGATGAGTTCGGCACGGGAGGTGTCCGGGGTGCGTGCGGCCATGGGGCCAATCTATCCCGGCTACTACAACTGTAGTCACGCTACTACGGCTGTAGTAGCGTTGCCGCGTCACTACAGCCGTAGTGACCGGGATGCGGTCTCACCGCACGTCAGGGGGCGTCATGTATACGAAGGTGGACCGGGGGAGCGGGAAGCCCGGCGCGGTCGTCGTCGGCGGCGGGATCGGCGGCCTCGCCGCCGCCCTGGCCCTGCTCGGGCGCGGCTGGCGCGTCACCGTCCTGGAACTGGCCGCCGGCCTGACGCCGGCCGGCGCGGGGATCGCGCTCGCCCCCAACGGTCAGCGCGCCCTCGATGTCATCGGCCTCGGGGACGCCGTCGGAGCCCTCGCTGCCTGGCAGGGCGACGGCGGCATCCGCACCCCGGGCGGTCGGTGGCTCGCCCGCACCGATGCGCGGGCCGCGGCCGACGCGTTCGGTGGCCCGGTCGTGCTGCTGCACCGGGCCACGCTGATCGACACCCTTGCCGCCGCGCTCCCCGAGGGGACCGTACGCACCGGAACGGCGGCGGAACTCGTCGACCGCGGGGCCGCCGACCGCCCGGCCGTGGTCCGCACCGCCGACGGGGACATCCGGGCCGACCTGGTCGTCGGCGCCGACGGCATCCACTCCGCGCTGCGCGCGGACCTCTTCCCGGCCCACCCGGGACCCGCGTACGCCGGATTCACCACCTGGCGCTTCGTGGTGCCGGGACCCGGCAGCGCCTTCGCACCGCACGAGACCTGGGGGCCGGGCCGGCTCTGGGGCACCCAGCCCCTCAAGGACGGCCGCGTCTACGCGTACGCAGCAGCGCGCGCCCCGGTCGGCGCACGCGCCGTCGAGGGTGAACTCGCCGAACTGCGACGGCTGTTCGGCTCCTGGCACGAGCCGATCCCCGCCCTCCTCGCGGCCGCCGACGAAGACGCGGTGCTGCGCAACGACGTCCACTGGATGGCGCGGAGCCTGCCCGCCCACCATCGCGGCCGGGTCGTTCTCATCGGCGACGCGGCGCACGCCATGGCGCCGACGCTCGGCCAGGGTGGCAACCAGGCCCTCGAGGACGCCGTCGTCCTCGCCCACCACGCGGCTCCCGACGCAGACCTCACCGCCGGGCTCGCCCGCTACAGCGCCGAGCGGATGCCGCGCACCACGGCCATCGTCGGGACGGCACAGCGCGCCGCGCGGCTCGCGATGATGCGCGACCCGGCCGCCATCGCGCTCCGCAACGTGCTGATCCGTGCGGGCAGCGCGATCGGGCCGGGCCCGCTGCTGCGCTCCTTCGCGGAGGTCATGGACTGGCGGCCACCCACCGAACGTATGCTGACCAGGTAAGGAAGCAGCACACCGCTCGGCGACAGGGAGACCCCGTGAAGGTCGGATGCATCGGACTCGGGGACATCGCGCAGAAGGCCTATCTGCCGGTGCTGACCACCCTGGCCGACACGGAACTGCATCTGCAGACCCGCACCCCGGCCACCCTGGCCACGGTGGCCGACGCCCACCGCATTCCCGCCGCTCAACTCCACACCGGCCTCGACTCGTTGCTGGCGCAGGATCTCGACGCGGCGTTCGTGCACGCGCCGACCGCCGTACACCCGGAGATCGTGACGCGGCTCATCGAAGCCGGCGTACCGACCTATGTGGACAAGCCGCTGGCGTACGAACTCGCCGAGTCCGAGCGGCTCGTGGCGCTCGCCGAGACGCGCGGCGTCAGCCTCGCCGTCGGTTTCAACCGGCGGCTCGCCCCCAGCTACGCCCAATGCGCCGACCACCCGCGCGAGTTGATCCTCATGCAGAAGAACCGGGTGGGGCTGCCCGAGGACCCGCGCACCCTGGTGCTCGACGACTTCATCCACGTCGTGGACACCCTGCGTTTCCTGGTGCCGGGCCCGATCGAGCACACCGTCGTACGGGCCCGGATCCGCGACGGCCTGATGGAGCACGTGGTCCTTCAGCTCTCCGGTGACGGGTTCACCGCGATCGGCACCATGAACCGGATGAACGGATCCACCGAGGAGATCCTGGAAGTCTCGGGGCAGGACACCAAGCGCCAGGTGCTCAACCTCGCCGACGTGGTGGACCACAAGGGCCAGCCGACGCTGCGCCGGCGCGGCGACTGGGTGCCGGTCGCCCGCCAGCGCGGCATCGAGCAGGCCGTGCTGTCCTTCCTCGACGCCGTACGGGCCGGAAAGACTCTCAGCGCCCAGGACGCGCTGGCGACCCATGAGCTGTGCGAGCGGGTGGTGCTGGAGTCCCTGGCCCAGGCCTCCTGAGCGCCCGCACCCCCTCGGCCGCGCAGAACACGGCGAGCACCACAAGCGCCGAGTACACCGCCCAGTCGCCGAAGCGCACGAAGGGCGTGGTGCCGGTGGTGAGCGGCACGTCGTACACGGCGGAGGTGCTGGCCGAGGTGCCGATCCACCGGCCGATCCGGTGGCCGTCCGCACCGTAGACCGCGCTGATGCCGGTCAGTGTCGCATGGACCACCGGGCGGCCCGTCTCGGCGGCGCGCAGTGCGCCCAGCGAGGCGTGCTGGGCGGGGGCCCAGGTGTCCTGGAACGACGACGTCGAGGACTGCGCGACGATCAACCGGGCGCCGTCGCGCACCAGATGGCGGCTCATGTCGGGGAAGGCGGACTCGAAGCACACCAGCGGACCGACCCGCACCCCCGAGGGCAGTGTCATGACCACGGGCGTCGTGCCGCGCCGTCGGTCCTCGTCGGCCGCCTTGCCGACCGAGGTCGCCCAGCCGAGCAGCGAACGGGCCGGGATGTACTCGCCGAACGGCACGAGCCGCATCTTGTCGTAGCGCTGACCGGTCGGCCCGTGCGGGCCGACGAGCACCGAACTCTTGAAGATGCCCGGCTTGTCGGACCTGCGCGCGTCCACGTTCACCAGGATGTCCGCGCCGACGTCCTGGGAGACCTTCGCGATCCGCGCGGCCAGGTCCGGGCGGGCGGCCAGATCCTCGCCCACACTGCTCTCGCCCCACACCACGAGATCCACCCGCTGCCCCGCCAGGTCGCGGGTGAGCGCCTCACTGCGGGCGAAGCGGGCATCGCCGTTCTCGATCACACCGGGCTGCACCACGGCGATCCGCAACCGACCGTCCTGCTTCAGAGGGGCCCACACCCATACCGCGCTCGTGGTGAGCGCGCCCACTACGAGGGCCGACACCATGGAGATCCGTGCCGGGGGATGCACCACACAGAGGGCGACAGCGGTGTTCACCGCCACCACGAGCAGGCTCACCAGCCACACCCCGCCCACGGACATCAACCGCAGCGCGGGAGCCACCTCCCACTGGCTCGCGCCGAGCAGCCCCCACGGCCCGCCGAGCCCCTGCCACGACCGGACCAGCTCCACCATCAGCCAGCCCGACGGCACCACCGCCAACGCCGTCAGAGCGCGCGCCACCGAAGGCCGCCCACCCAGAACCGAGCGCACCAGGACACCCCACGGCGCCCACAACAGCCCGAGCAGCCCGGCCAGCACCACGATGAACACATTGAGGCTCGGCAGGAGCCAGTGGTGCACGGCGAGCATGAACCCGGTGCCACCCAGCCACCCGTCGAGCGCGGCACGCCGCACGCTGCCCGCGGAACGCACGAGCAGCAGCAGGGGCACCAGGGCGACATAGGCCAGCCACCACAGTGAGGGTGCGGGGAACGCGAGCGCGGGCAGCGCCCCGGCGAGCAGCGCGGCCGCGCCGCGCCACCAGGCCGAATCCAGCCGTGGACCGTGCCGGCCGACCGGACTCCGCATACCGCGCCTCCTTGCCCACCCCCGTGATCAGTTGTCTCCCCCCGCCAGTGTGCGGGAGAGCGGCGACCACGCGCAGACGGCCCGGAGGCCCCGGCGCGTTACGTCCACCCCTCAGCCCCCCGAGTGCCCGGCGAGCGCCCCCGACAATCGCCGCCACTTCTCGAACACGGTCACCGATCGCAGCCGCCACCCCTCCTCGGTGCGGACCAGCGAGAACGCGTACCGGCCGCCGGCCTCGAAGTCGGGGGCCGGTGGCGCCACGCCGCCCCCGGTGCCGCAGCACATCGGGTTGAGGTAGTCGGCGCGCAGCTCGGCCCGGTCGCCCGGGTAGCCGCCGAGGTCCTGAAGGGTCAGCATCCGGTTGGTGATCAGATGCTGGCGCACCGGGAAGAACTCCAGAGTCTCGCCGAGCCAGCGCGCCACCTCTTCGGCTCCACCCTCGATGCCGCCCGCGGCGCGGTAGTCCGCGCGGCCCTCGGCGGCGAACAGGGCGCGGTAGCCGGGCCAGTCCCCGTCGTCGACGGCTGCGGCATATCCGGTGATGAGTTCGTCGATGGCCAGCCGGTCCAAGAGGGTCCCGAGATCCACACGCTGCGTCATCGGGTCAGTCTCCGCCCCCGGGCCCGTGACGCCAAGAGCGCTGCACTTGTGGGCGGTTGGCGTGCCGTGTTACCGCTGGCGCCATGACTGATGACAGCTCTCCGGCGGTACGCAGCGAACGGCACGGCCCGGTCACGACGGTGGTGCTCTCGCGCCCCGGCGTGCGCAACGCGGTGGACGGTCCCACCGCCCGGGCTCTCGCCGATGCCTTCCGCGCCTTCGAGGCCGACGCGGGGGCCGCGGTCGCGGTCCTGTGGGGCGAGGGCGGCACCTTCTGCGCCGGCGCCGACCTCAAGGCGCTGGGCACCGAACGCGGCAACACGGTCACCGAGCACGGCGACGGCCCCATGGGACCGACCCGGCTGCGGCTCTCCAAACCGGTCGTCGCGGCCGTCGCCGGGCACGCGGTGGCGGGCGGGCTCGAACTCGCCCTCTGGTGCGACCTGCGGGTGATGGAACAGGACGCCGTGTTCGGGGTCTTCTGCCGGCGCTGGGGCGTGCCGCTGATCGACGGCGGCACGGTGCGTCTTCCGCGGCTCATCGGAGCGGGCCGCGCCATGGACCTCGTCCTCACCGGGCGGCCGGTCGACTCGGCGGAGGCCCACGCCATCGGGCTCGCCGACCGCGTCGTGCCGACCGGTACCGCCCGCGCGGCGGCGGAACGGCTCGCCGCGGAGATCGCCGCGTTCCCGCAGACGTGCCTGCGCCACGACCGGATGTCGCTGCGCGAACAGGAGGGGATGGGCGAGGAGGAAGCCCTCCTGAACGAGGTGCGCCACGGCGTCCACGCGCTCGGTGGCGAGGCGAGCGAGGGAGCGGCCCGGTTCGCCGCGGGGGCGGGCCGGCACGGGAGGTTCGACGACGGGGCTTGATGGGGCAGCGGGGCCCGATGGGACGGCGGGGCCTGATGGGACGGCGGGGCCTGATGGGACGGCGGGGCCTGATGGGACGGCGGGGCCTGATGGGACGGCGGGGCCTGATGGGACGGCGGGGAGGCCGGAACCGGCCGGCACGGGACCGGAGGCTTCGCCGTAAGCGGCATCAACGCTCCTGCTCCACACGGCAGTTGATGACATGCGGACCCGAGGGGAGGCTCAGCTACGGACGGCGGATGTACGGGGTCGTCACGGTCAGCGGAGTGAAGCCGAGGCGGCGCAGGATGGGGCGGCTCTGGTCGGAGGCGTCGACCTGGAGATAGCGGCAGCCGCGCTCCGCCGCGATGCGGGCGCGATGGGCGATCAGGGCGCGGTAGATGCCCTTGCCGCGCCACTGGGGCAGAGTGCCGCCGCCCCACAGGCCGGCGAACTCCGTACCGGGGTACAGCTCCATGCGGGCCGCGCTGACCGGCACGCCGGCGGCCATGGCCACCACCGCGATGAGGGTGTCGGGTGCTTCGGCGAGCTGGGCGAGCAGCCGCTCCCGCAGGCGGGAGGCGTCGCCGCCGAAGGCACCTTCGTGGACCTCGGCCATCAGGTGCACCCCGGCCGCGTCGGTCACGGGGTGCAGGGAGATGCCCGGGGCGAGGCCGGGGTCGAGGGAGAGGTCCGCGACGCGGGCGACCATGAGGGACTCGGCAGGCTCGGCCTCGAACCCGGCGGCCACCAGGCGCTGCCCGAGGTCGGCGGGGCAGTCGTGGGCGTACAGCTTCCACTCGCACTCGACGCCGAGGGACGCGAAGTGGCGTACCTGCGCGGCGATCTGGGCCTCCGCATTCGCCGCCGTGAGGTCCGACCAGAGGATGCCGTTCCACGCGGGTGCGGGGCCGACCTGCCGCACGACGTCGCCGTTGCGCTCGATCCGGGCGCCGGGCCCGTCGGGCAGGGCGTACTCGCGCATCTGCCGGTCGAAGACGGCGAGCAGCTCGTCATCGGTGCCGCTGTCCAGGGGGCCGGGGTCGGGGTCGGTGTTCATCGGGCCACTCCAGCACCGTGGGAAGGCCTCCGGCAACCGGAATTCGACGCGGCGCGAAGGGGCCCGGCAACCGGAATTCGGCGCCGCAGAAACGCCCGGAGCAACCGGAAGTCGGCTCCGAGGGAGGGTGCTGGCAACCGGAGTACAGCGCCACGGGGAAGGCCCGCAGCAAGGGGGTTCAGCGCCGGGGGAAGGCTCCCGGCGACCGAGAATCAGTACTGCGGGGACACGTCGGGAAAACCGGAAGGGGCTCGGCTCAGGACCGCGGCCGTGCGGTGGCCCCCGCGGCGAGCGGCGCCGCGTCGCCCACGGCGGCCGCCCAGTCGGCGAGCAGCCGCTCGTACTCCTCCGCGGGCCACTGGCCGTCCGCGCCGTCGACGAGCGCACGGATGGCGTCGTTGGCGGCATCCGCGTCGGACGGCGGCGTGCCGGGCCGGTCGGGGGAGGAAGACATGCGTCCAGGCTACGGGCCCGGCCGCCCCGCCGGACGCGTGAATGCGTCAAACCCCAGGTGGGCGGGGTGCGGGGTGGGCAAGGTCACAGGCGGGGCAGGTTTGGGAGGCGCGGAATCAGGCCGCTTGGGCGGAGTCGTCGCGTACCGCGGCCGCCCACTCGACGAGGAGCCCGCGGTAACGCTCCTCCTCGTCGGGGGAGAGGCGTCCGTCGGACTGCTCCCACAGCGAGCGGATCTCCGCGTTCACCACGTCGGCGGGGCGAAGGCAGCGGCGGTCGAAAGTCGGGGGCATGAGGACAAGCCTACGGCCATGAGGTGACCCAGCGCCACGGAGTAGGAACTCTCAGCCAACACCGGCCGGTTGAGCCGGACACCGGGGCCGGTCCGCGCGGGTGCCGGGGACCGGATCCGGACAGGCCGGGCGGGGCCCGCTCAACTGCCCGGCGCGACCGGGGCGTTGTCACGTACGCCGCGGTGGCCGCCGCCTATCCTCGCGAGATGGAGCAGAGCGAGGTTCTCAAGCGAGTGATCGGCATCCTCACCGAGGCCGGGGACTACCGCCGACGCATGGAACAGGACGGCGAACGGGGTGGCGGGGACACGGAGATCGGCATCGTCACCGCGCTGCTCAACGAGACGATGCCGCACATCGAGATCCCGGCCGACGCCACCCCGCAGGAGATGGCGACCCTCGTGGCCCGGGAGGTCGGCGGCGCCATCCGTCAGCTCGTGGCCGCCTTCAGCCTGGCGTTCGTGGCCCTCGCCCAGGTCCACGACTCCGGGGAGCAGGACGTGTCGTCGGCCGATGTGCTCCAGGACTTGGCGCTGCGCGCCGAGGGGGCCAAGGGGGAGGGTCCCGGCCCTGCGGCCGGTTGAGCGGCCAACTGGCCCTCGGTGGCGCCGGATCAGAGTCCGCCGCCCGCGTCGGGGCTGAGCGTGCCGGCGCCGATGAGGGCGAACAGGACGACGCCCAGCACGATCCGGTAGACCACGAAGGGCATGAAGCTCTTGTTGGAGATGAACGACATGAACCAGGCGATGACCGCGTAGCCGACGCCGAAAGCGATGACCGCGGCGAACAGCGTGGGCAGCATCGGGGCCTGTCCGGGGCCGCCCGCGTCCTTCAACTCGAAGACACCGGAGGCGAGGACGGCGGGGACGGCCAGCAGGAAGGAGTAACGCGCCGCGGCCTCCCGGGTGTAGCCCATGAGGAGGCCGCCGCTGATGGTGGCGCCCGAGCGGGAGACGCCGGGGATGAGTGCCATCGCCTGGCACATGCCGTAGATCAGGCCGTCTCTGGTGCTGAGTTCGTGCAGCGATTTGCGTTCCCTCGCCGCGCGGTGGCGACCGCCCGACTCGTCGCGGGCCGCAAGGCGGTCGGCGACTCCGAGCACGACGCCCATCACGACGAGCGTCGTCGCGATCACCCGCAGGTCGCGGAAGGAGGTGTCGATCTGGTCCTTCAGGACGATGCCGAGCACCCCGATCGGAATCGAGCCCACGATGACGAGCCAGCCCATGCGCGCGTCGCTGTCCCCGCGCAGCGAACGGTCGGTGAGGGACCGGAACCAGGCGGAGACGATGCGGGCGATGTCCGCGCGGAAGTAGATGAGAACGGCCGTCTCGGTGCCGATCTGGGTGATGGCGGTGAACGCGGCCCCGGGGTCGTGCCAGCCCGCGAACGCCGCGGTCAGCCGCAGATGGGCGCTGGAGGAGATGGGCAGGAACTCCGTAAGACCCTGGACGAGCCCGAGTATGAACGATTCGAACCAAGACATGGGTTGCTGCGCCATCCAAGAGAGGTCGGGGTGCGGGCCGGCCGGGCACGTCGGATCGGCCGAAGCGTTCGGGGCGGCACGGCCGCACCACAGCTCCGGTGATCTTGCACGGATCGAGCCGCACGGTAGCGACCGCGGATGAACGGACGGTTGCCGAACGGCCGCGCCCCGGGGAAACACGGGGTTGCGAGGCGGCGGTGTCCCTGCGGGGTGCGGGGTGCGGGGGCGGGGAGGCGGCGGTGTCTCTGCGGGGTGCGGGGTGCGGGGTGCGGGGCGTGGGGGCGGCGAGGCGGCTGCGTCCCCGGAAGACCGCGGGCTGCGCGACCGCTCCCCGCGTCACGGTCACCGGCGGGCCGCCCCGGACGGGCCTCACTTCGCCTTAGCCCTCAGTCGGCGTCGGGCCGCTCCGGGACGGGCCTCGCTTCGCCCTGGCCCCCGGTCAGCGGCGGTCCGCGCCGGGCGGGCCCTCGCTCCGCCGTAGCCGGTGTCGCTTGCGCCAGGCCACCGCGGCGGCCGCCACACCGCTGAGGACGATGAAGCCCATCGCGATCAGGAAGGCGGGCGAGGTCGGCGACGCGGCGCTGCCGCCCGCGACGACGTACGCGAGGGTGTTGGGCACCGAGCCGACCCCCGTCGCCAGCAGGAAGGGGGCCCAGCCCATGCGCGAGACCGCGGCACAGTAGTTGGCGGCGGCGAACGGCACCCCGGGGAAGAGGCGGATCGCCATCATCGAGCGGAACCCGTGCCGCGACAGCTGGCCGTCGGCCGCCTTCAGCCAGCGCCCGCGCAGCAGCGGGCGCAGCGCGTCCTGGCCCAACATCCTGACCAGGCCGAAGGAGATGCCCGCGCCGAGCACCGTGCCCATGAGCGCCGCCACCAACCCGGCCTGGGTCGCGAAGAGGGCCCCCGCGGCCAGATTGAGGATCGGGCGGGGTACGAACGCCGCCGTGCACAACCCGTACGCCACCGCGAAGAGCGCCACCGCTCCGGCCCCGCCCACGTGCGGCGGCCAGCCGTCGGCGAGCATCCGCTGCGGCTGCAGGACGAGCACGGTGGACGCGGCGGCCACCAGGACGAGGACCAGCAGGGTGAACCGCGACCACGGCGACAGCAGCGCTCTGCCGCAGCGGGCGGCGAGAGCGGACGGGGGCCGGGCGGCGGGCTCGAACATCCCGGGAGACTAACCGACCGGGGTGCTCGCCCGCCGTAAGCGACGTCTCCCACCCCGCCCCACCGCGTCCCCGTCGCCCCGGCCCGGCCCCCGTTTTGTGTACGGCGGCTCCATGACCGGCCCTGCGTACGGTGACCCCATGCGCCGCGCGCTGTCGAAAGCAGTGCTCGACGGGCTTCCCGGGCCCGCCGGAGCGGACTGCGCGGCCGTCGCACTGCGGTGGTGGGCCTCCGTGCGCGAGGCCCTGAAGAACCTGTGATCCGAGGCGCCCGCCCCAACTGGCGGCCCCGGAAAACCATTCGACGCGCCGCCGCCCACCACGGATGATCGGCGACATGTCCAGGTACGCCTTCCTCGCAGCGCCGTCCGCATTCGCGGCCGCGCCGAAGGCTGCCTCCACCAGGGCCACGGCCATCTGCGCCGTCGCACCCGCGGTGCCCCTCGGCGGCGCCCGAAGCTGACCCTTCCCGGAGACTCCGGCGGACCCCGCAGGGGGAGGGTCGGCCGGATCTCAGGGGTCCCGGCACCGCTCTGCGACCACGCGAGGGACATTCAGCCATGCCCAAGACGGCATACGTACGCACCAAGCCCCACCTCAACATCGGCACCATGGGCCATGTCGACCACGGCAAGACGACCCTGACCGCCGCCATCACCAAAGTGCTCGCCGAGCGCGGCAGCGGCACGTTCGTGCCGTTCGACCGGATCGACCGGGCCCCGGAGGAGGCCGCCCGCGGCATCACCATCAACATCGCGCACGTCGAGTACGAGACCGACACCCGCCACTACGCGCACATCGACATGCCGGGCCATGCCGACTACGTCAAGAACATGGTCACGGGGGCGGCCCAGCTCGACGGGGCGATCCTCGTCGTGTCGGCGCTTGACGGGATCATGCCGCAGACCGCCGAACACGTCCTGCTCGCCCGCCAAGTGGGCGTCGACCACATCGTGGTGGCGCTCAACAAGGCGGACGCCGTCGATGACGGCGAGGACGCGGTCCTCACCGACCTGGTCGAACTCGAAGTGCGCGAGCTGCTCACCGCGCACGGATACGGCGGCGACACCGTGCCCGTCGTCCGGGTCTCCGGGCTCAAAGCCCTCGCGGGCGAGCCACGGTGGACCGAGGCGATCGGCGCGCTCCTCGACGCGGTCGACACCTATGTGCCGCTGCCCGAGCGCTATGTCGACGCGCCGTTCCTGCTGCCGGTCGAGAACGTGCTCACCATCACCGGACGCGGAACCGTAGTCACCGGAGCCGTCGAGCGCGGGACGGTCCGGGTCGGCGACCGGGTGCAGATCCTCGGCGCGGACACCGAGTCCGTGGTCACGGGCGTGGAGACGTTCGGCAAGCCGATGGAGTCGGCTCAGGCCGGCGACAACGTCGCGCTGCTCCTGCGCGGGGTGCCACGCGACGCGGTCCGCCGCGGCCACGTGGTCGCCGAGCCCGGCAGCATCACGCCGAGCCGCAGGTTCACCGCGAGGGTGTACGTCCTGTCCGCGCGCGAGGGTGGACGCTCCACCCCGATCGCCACCGGCTACCGGCCGCAGTTCTACATCCGCACCGCGGACGTCGTCGGCGACGTGGACCTCGGCGAGCTCGCGGTCGCGCGGCCCGGCGAGACGGTCACCATGACGGTCGAGCTCGGCCGTGACACCCCGCTGGAGCCGGGTCTCGGCTTCGCCATCCGCGAGGGCGGCCGCACGGTCGGCGCCGGAACGGTGAGCACGCTGCTGTGACCGGACGGCCCGCCTCCGCCAACACGCGGACGGGGGTGGGCCGTTGCCGCGCCCCTGGCCGGGGGCGTCGGCCGGCTGCTCCGCGGAGGCATCCTCACCCTGACCGGGGGCACGATCGGGGTTCGTCTCCCGGGTGCCGCGCCGGTGAGACCCGGCCTTCGGGTGCGGACCGTGCTGGGGCACCCGCGCAGTTCGCCGCGCCCCTGTAGGGGGCCCGGGGCCGGCCGGTCGCGCCCTCCGCGGCGGAGCCGCGCACATGTCACAGCCCCGCGCCCCTGTAGGGCACCCGGTGCCGGCCGGTCGCACCCACCGCGGGGAGCCGCGCAATGTCACAGCCCCGCGCCGCCGGGCGCACAATGGGGCTGTGAACGACGACCCGTACGCCGAGCCGATTCCCGTCATCCGGGAGGTCGACGGGGGCACCGCCAAACTGATGCCCGACATCGACCGTGAGCGGGCCTGGCTACTGACCGTGGACGGCGCCCCCCAGTCGTACGTGGACCTCGACGACCCGACGCACATCGAGTTCGAGTACCTGCGCCGGCTCGCCCACGTCGTGGACTGCGTGGCCGACGACGGCGCGCCCCTTGACGTACTGCACCTCGGTGGCGGCGCCCTCACCCTGCCCCGCTATGTCGCCGCGACCAGGCCCGGCTCGCGCCAGGACGTGGTGGACGCCGACCGGGCACTGGTCCAACTCGTCCGTGAACACCTCCCGTTGTCCCCGGATGCCGGGATCGCCCTGCACGCGGCGGACGCCAGGGCGTGGGTGGAGCGGGCGCCGGCCGCCTCGGCCGACCTGCTCGTCGCCGACGTGTTCGGCGGCTCGCGCGTGCCGGCGCACCTCACCTCCCTCGCCTACGCGCGCCTGGCCCAGCGAGTCCTGAGGCCGGGCGGCGTCTACGCGGCGAACCTCGCGGACGGCGCGCCCTTCACCTTCCTTCGCTCCCAACTCGCCACCTTCCAGGCGGTGTTCACCGAGGTCGCGCTGATCGCCGAACCGTCGGTCCTGCGCGGCCGGCGCTTCGGGAACGCGGTGCTGCTCGCGTCGGCCCATCCTCTGGACGTGGCGTCGCTGGCCCGGCGTACGGCGGGGGACGCCTTCCCGGCCCGGGTCGAGCACGGCGACTCGCTGCGCCGCTTCATCGGGAACGCCCAGCCGGTCACGGACGCCGACGCGCAGCCCTCACCCGAGCCGCCCCACGGAGCCTTCAGCATCGGCTGACTGGAAGCCGCGGGCATCGGCGGCGCAGCGCAACACGGCGAACGCCGTCGCGATCAGCGAAGTCTGGCTGCCCAGGTTGATCACGACGGCCGTGCCGGAGTGGAGCCGTGCCGGCATGCAGCCGTGCGCGAAACGACGGCGCCGCCGGAAAGTAACCGCGCCGCCGAGAAACGACGGCGCCGCCGGGAAAGGTACCGCGCCGCCGGAAGCGATGCGCGTCAGGAATCGGAGCCGGAGGTCGGCACCAGACGGATCGTGCTGAGGATCTTCTGGATGGTGTCCTCGGGGACCGCGTCCGGCACGCCCGTGTTGGCGATGAAGCTCCACGCAGCGAGGTCGCCCTTGGCGGTCTTGAAGCCGAAGAGCACGGCCTGGCCCTCGGTGGAGCACTTGTCCGTCTTCTTCACGCCGGTCGTCTTGGCCCGGACCACGCTGCCCTGAAGTCCGGACTTGGTCGTGTAGGGGACCGGCTTCTCCGAGGTGATGTGGTTCTTGTCCGGCTGGGTGTAGGCGAAGTACAGCCAGTCGTCGGCCTGCTCCGCCGCGTCGGCGGTCGACTTGGCGCCGTTGGCACCCTTCGTGCCGACGCTGGCGAGCGCGGTGTTCTCGTCGCTGCCGCTGCCGCTCTTGGTGGTGCACCACTTGGACTTGTAGTAGGCGGGGGAGGACATCATCATGCCGCCGAAGCCGTTGGGGTCCGCCTTGTCGGACCAGCCGACGCTCATCCCGGGGCTGTCGACCTCCCACTCCGGCGGTACGTCGAAGGCGTCGCCCTTGGTGGGGTTCACCACGACCTTCCAGCCGGCGATGACCGGCTTGACGTCGGTGCCGGCGCCACGCGGGTTGGGAGCGGGGGAGGACGGAGCGGCCGGGCTGGACGCCAAGGGCGACTTCTTGTCCTTGCCGTCGGCCTGATCGCTGCCCTTACCGTCGTCCTTGAGGACCACGACGCCGGTCACGGCGGCGGCCACGACCACGGCGGCCGCCGCGACGATGGCGATGAGGGTGGTCTTCTTCTTGTCGTTGTTCGGCGGCTGCGGCGGCCCGGGCGGGCCACCGACCGGGTACTGCGGCACCGTCGGCTGCTGGTACGGGTTGGGCGTCTGGTAACCCTGCGGCGGATACCCCGGCTGCGCGGGCTGCTGTCCCGGCTGCTGATAGGGATTCGGCTGCTGGTACCCCGGCTGCTGGTACGGGTTCTGATTCGGATCCTGCGGGTTCTGCTCGCCCCCGGGCGGCTGCTGTCCTGGCCACATGGCCAGTAACCATAGAGGTGCACCGGTGCTCCTGCTACGGCCGCCCCCGCCGGGGGATGGCCAATGACTGCTACCCATGGGTAACATCAGGCCCCATGAGCGCTGATCAGATGTCCGTGGGCGAGATGCTCGCCGCCACCGTTCCCATGGCGAGGACCCTCAACCTGGAGTTCCTCGAAACGACCCCCGAGCGTGCCGTGGTACGGCTGCCCGACCGGAGCGACTACCACAACCACGTCGGTGGCCCCCACGCCGGCGCCATGTTCACACTCGCCGAGTCCGCCAGCGGCGCGATCGTCATCGCGGCCTTCGGCGACCAGATGAGCCGCGCGGTCCCGCTCGCCGTCAAGGCGGAAATCGGCTACAAGAAGCTCGCCATGGGCGTCGTCACCGCGACCGCGACCCTGGGCCGCCCGATCGCCGATGTCGTGGCCGAACTGGACGCGGGGCAGCGCCCGGAGTTCCCGGTCGTCATCAAGATCACCCGCGCGGACGGTGCCGTGACCGGCGAGATGACGGTGGTGTGGACCCTGCGCCCCAACTCCTGACCCTCCGAGGCCCGCAAGGCAACTCCTACCCTCCGAGGTCCGCAAGGCGCGCGAACGACAGCCTCCGAGGCAGGCGGCCGAACGACAGCCTCCGCGGCAGGCGGCCGAACGACAGCCCCCGCGGCAGGCGGCCCCACGCGAGCCCCTGGGGCCGGCGCAAGAACGCGAGCCCCCGGGAAGCAACCGAAGGCGCCCCCGGCCCCCAGCCGTGGGCGCCTTCGCCGTTTCTCCCGCATCGCCGTCCCGGCCTCTTCCACCGGACGGTCCCAGGTTGCGCGGCGCCCGGGGCGCCTGACGGAAGGTCAACTCCGTCGTGACGCATAGTGCGTTCACACGCTGATCGGAGACCGCAGGCCGTGCCGCGGTCCATCACGGCGTGCCCGCGCACAAAGCCCGCGCACAAAGGAGTGACGGTCCATGTCCCACCCGGTTTCCCGAAGGTCAGCGCTGCGCCTGCTCGGTGGCGCCGCCACGGTCGCGGCGGCCGCGACCGGCACCCTCACCGCCCCAGCCGCCGCCCTGCCCCGGGTCCGCATCGGGCCCCCGGCCTCCCCGCGGGTCGAAGCACTGCTCACCCGCCTCACCCTCGACGAGAAGATCGCCCTGCTGCACGGCACGGCCGACCCGCACGGCCTCGGCCAGGCCGGCTACCTCGCCGGCGTCCCCCGCCTCGCCATCCCCCCGCTCCGGCTCGCCGACGGACCCGCCGGCCTGCGCGTCAAGGAGCACGCGACGGCGCTGCCCGCCCCCGTCCTGCTCGCCGCCACCTTCGACCCGGAGCTCGCCCGCGCATACGGCGAAGTCCTCGGCCGCGAAGGCCGCGCGCTCGGCCAGGACGTCGTCCTCGCTCCCATGGTCAACCTGATCAGAACCCCGTACGCCGGACGGAACTTCGAGACCTTCTCCGAGGACCCGCTGCTCAGCGCGGACCTCGTCGCCGAGGAGGTCCGCGGCATCCAGAGCCAGGGACTCATCGCCACCGTCAAGCACTTCGCCCTGAACAACCAGGAGGAGAACCGCACCTCCATCGACGTCCGAATCGCCGAACAGCCCCTCCACGAAATGGAGCTGCGCGGCTTCGAGGCGGCCGTCACGGCGGGAGTGGGCGCCGTGATGGGCGCGTACAACAAGGTCAACGGGGTCTACGCCTGCGAGAACAAGCCACTTCTCAGCGACATCCTGCGCGACGGCTGGGGCTTCGACGGCTGGGTGATGACTGACTGGTTCGCCGCGCACAGCACCGTCGCCTCCCTCACCGCGGGGCTCGACATGGAGATGCCGAGCGGCCCCTACTTGGGCGGCGCCCTGAAGAAGGCCGTGGGAGACGGCAGCGTGCCCGAGGCGCTGGTCGACCGTTCGGTACGCCGTGTCCTCGGCGTCATGGAGCGCTTCTCGCTGCTCGCAGCGGAGGCGCCCGCCCGGCCCGCCCGGGACCCGCAGGCAGGCGCCGACGCGGCACTCAAGATCGCCAAGGCGGGCGCGACGCTGCTACGGAACCAGGCCGCCACCCTGCCCCTCACCGGCGCGGCGGCCCGCTCCATCGCGGTGATCGGCCCCACCGGAAAGCTCCCGTTCATCGGCGGAGGCGGCAGCGCGCACGTCGTCCCCGACCGCGCGCAGAGCCCCCTCGACGCCATCAGGGCCCACGCAGGGAAGGACGCCGACGTCACCTACACCATGGGCGAGGACCTCTACGGCAAACCACTGCCCGGCACGTCGGCGGGCGCCGACTTCGAAGGGCAGCGCGTCGCCGCGGGCGTCACGTTCACCTACGACGGCACCCTCGCCGTGACCGAACCCGACGAGTGGACCTTCACCATCCACTACAGCGGCGAGCGCCCCAAGGTCGTCCTCGACACCACCGAACTCTTCCCGCCCGCGCCCGGCCTGGGCGAACTCTTCGGCGGCGGACTCGTCGGCACCGCACCCGACGGCCTTGAGGCCCGCCGCAGCATCCCCCTGCGCCTCACCGCGGGCCCGCACCGGCTCACCGTCACCGCGAAGGGCGGCGGCAAGGGACAGCTCTTCCGGCTCCGCCGCAGCACCGGCGCCACCCGGGCCGCCGACGTCGCCGAAGCGGTGCGCGCCGCACGGGCGGCCCAGAGCGTCGTCCTGTTCGCGTACGAGGACGCCACCGAGGGAGCCGACCGCACCGGCCTCGCCCTGCCCGGCCACCAGAACGAGCTGATCGACGCGGTCGCGACCGCCAACCCCCGTACCGCGGTCGTACTCAACACCTCGTCCAGCACCACCATGCCGTGGCTCGCCCGCACCGGTGCCGTCCTGCAGATGTACTACCCGGGCCAGGAGGGCGCCGAGGCCACCGCGGCCGTCCTGTTCGGGGAGTGCGACCCCGGCGGCCGGCTCACCCAGACCTTCCCCGCCTCCGACGACCGGCACCCGGTAGCCAAGGAGCCGCGCCGCTACCCCGGTGTGAACGGCACCCAGGAGTACTCCGAGGGCATCCACCTCGGCTACCGCTGGTACGACGCGGAAGGCGTGACGCCGCTCTTCCCCTTCGGGCACGGACTCTCCTACACGACGTTCGCCTACTCCGGCCTGACTGTGCGGCCCGACGGCGACGGGCTCAGCGTCGGCTTCACCGTCCGCAACACCGGCAGCCGCACGGGCGTCACGGTGGCCCAGGTCTACCTCGGCCCCTCGCCCGACCTCCATCTCGATCAGGCACCCCGCGCCCTGGCCGGCTACCGCCGGCTGGAACTGGAGGCCGGCGCCGTCGAGCGCGTGACCGTACGCGTCTCGGCCCGCTCGCTCTCCTCCTGGGACCCGGCCCGGCACGGCTGGGTGCTCGGCACCGGAACACGCGAGGTGAGCGTGGGCGTCTCCGCGCGCGAGCAGCGACTCGTCGGCCGTGGCCAAGTCCCGTCGGGCGCGGCGGCCCCCCGGCCCTGACCGGGTAGGCTTCCCGGCGTGCGCCAGGGGGGCGCACGCCGGGCCGTGACCCGGTGCCAGCGGGAGGAAGCGCGTTGCACATCCAGGAGTGGCTGGAGCACATCCCCGCCGTCAGTGTCTATCTCCTGGTGGCGCTCGTCATCGGCGTCGAAAGCCTCGGCATCCCGCTGCCCGGCGAGATCGTCCTGGTCAGCGCGGCGCTGCTCGCCTCGCAGCAGGGCCACATCAACCCGGTCGTGCTCGGCGCCTGCGCCACCGCCGGCGCGGTGGTCGGCGACTCGATCGGCTACGCGATCGGGCGCAAGGGAGGCAGGCCACTCCTCGCGTGGCTCGGCCGCAAGTTCCCCAAACACTTCAGCGAGGGCCATGTCGCCATGGCCGAGCGGTCCTTCCAGAAGTGGGGCATGTGGGCCGTCTTCTTCGGCCGTTTCATCGCCCTGCTCCGGATCTTCGCGGGACCGCTCGCGGGCGTCCTGCACATGCCGTACTGGAAGTTCCTCATCGCCAACGTGCTCGGCGGCATCTGCTGGGCGGGCGGCACTACGGCCGTCATCTACTACCTCGGCATCGTCGCCGAGTCCTGGCTGAAGAACTTCTCCTACCTGGGCCTGGTGGCGGCGCTCCTCATCGGCGTCGCGTCGATGCTGATCGTCAAGAACCGGGCGAAGAAGGCGATGGCGGAGGCGGAGGCGGCACGCTCACGGGAAAATGTCCCGGCCGGCGACTGAGCGCCCGCCTCCCCGCCCCCCTGACTACTCGATGCCGGGCGGCATGCGCATCTTCAGCCGTCGTCCCGGAGCAGCACTCGCGCGGCCCGGCCGAACACGAGGCGCCCCGCGACCGCGGTCAGCGGATCGAGGGTGCCCGGCACGCCCCGCACGCGCAGCTCCTCGCGCCAGACCACGTACGACCCCGCCCCCGCCGCCCCCACCTCGATCTCAGCCCAGCCCCGAATCGCGCGGCCCCGCTTCTCCAGGCGGCACCGTCCCGGCGTGCCGGGGACCGGCGGCTGCCAGCGGGTGATCTCCATCGGGTCTTCGAAGCACAGCCGCCCCAGGCCGGTGCGGGCCACGAAGACGGTGCCCCGGCCGGCGGGCGGCGCGGTGCGCACGACGATCCGGGTCAACGGGACGCCGTCGCCGTGCCGTTCCCAGTCGGTGAGCCGCCGCCACGCCTCGTCGGGGGCCAGCTCGGTGCGGCGGTCGATCCGGAAGAGTGCCATCGCGCGATCCTAAACGGGCCCCGGCCGCACGGGGCGCACCATCGTCGCTTAGCGTGACACCCGGCGCGATGAAGTCCGTACAAGGAGTGGCGCATGACAGAGCAGGCGTTGGTCGTGGCGGTGGGCGGCAAGAAGCCCGAGATCGCACCGACCGCATTCACCGCACCCACCTCGGTGGTGCTCGGCGAGGTGACCCTGGCCGACGGTGCGAGCGTCTGGTACCACGCGGTCCTGCGGGCCGACTGCGGGCCGATCGTCATCGGCGCCGAGAGCAACATCCAGGACAACTGCACCGTGCACGTGGACCCCGGCTTCCCCGTCACCATCGGTGAGCGCGTCACCGTCGGCCACAACACGGTGCTGCACGGCTGCACCGTCGAGGACGACGTCCTGGTCGGCATGGGCGCCACGGTCCTCAACGGCGCCCGCATCGGCGCCGGATCGCTGATCGCGGCGCACGCTCTCGTGCCGCAGGGCATGGTCGTACCGCCCGGCTCGCTCGTCGCGGGCGTACCGGCGAAGGTACGGCGTGAGCTGAGCGACGAGGAGCGCGAGGGGATCAAGGTCAACGCCCTGATGTACCGCGGCCTGGCCGAGGACCACCGCACGGCGCACGCGGGCTGAGAGCACGCAGAGACCGCCCAGGACGGCACAGAGACCACCCGGAGACGGCGCGAAGAGCGGCCCGGAGACGGTACAGAGACCGACCAGAGGCCGCCCTGAGACCGCCCGGAGACCGCGCTGAGCGGAAGATCACAGGCGTCGGCGGTGATCGACCGCTCGGCGATGAGTACCGTGAGCGAGTGCCCAAGAACAGAAACACGTTCTCATCGCTGACCGCCTGGCGGCGCCGGATCGCCTCCCGCGCGGTCCACGGCGGTTGGGGCCTGATCAAGGAGGCGGGCGCGGTCACCGCCGAGCACCCCGGCAAGCTGCGCTTTCGCCGGATCGGCTCGGGGACCCGCCTCGCCTTCCCGCAGGGCACCGTGTTCGGCGAGCCCTGGATCGAACTGGGCGACCACTGCATCATCGGCGAACAGGTCACCCTCACCGCCGGAATGATGCCCGGCCTCGACCTCGGGGCCGAGCCGATCCTGACCCTGGGCAACGGCGTCGTGCTCGGCCGGGGCAGCCACGTCATCGCCGACACGACGGTCACCATCGGCTCGGACACGTACTGCGGCCCGTACGTCTACATCACCTCGACCAACCACAGCTACGACGATCCGCACCAGCCCGTGGGCAAGCAGTGGCCGCGCATGGATCCCGTCGAGATCGGCCCGGGCTGCTGGCTCGGCACCGGAGCGGTGGTGCTGCCCGGCGCGCGCCTGGGCCGCAACGTCGTGGTGGCGGCGGGCGCCGTCGTACGTGGCGAGGTGCCCGACCACGCGGTGGTGGCCGGGGCGCCCGCGAAGATCGTACGCACCTGGAACGAGCAGGACGGCTGGCAGCCGCCGCTGCGTACGCCCGCGCCGGTACCCATCCCCGAGGGCGTCACACCGCAACAGCTGCTCGCCATCGCGGAGTTGACCTCGAAGGAGGCCTGACCTCCCCATCACGCCGCCAGGCCGCGAGGTGCCCCGCAGTAGAGTGTGGGCGGCGGCGAAGACCGGTGGGCGCACCACCCGTCCTGTCACCCCAAGAACACCGGACGGCCCCCCCGGGCCCACCCCATGGACGGAATGTGTCGGACCTCGAACTGCTGACCCAGTCACTGGCCCGCAACGTCAAGCGCTGGCGCACCGAGCGCGGCTTCACCCTGGACGCGCTCGCGACCCGCGCCGGAGTCAGCCGCGGCATGCTCATCCAGATCGAGCAGGCCAGGACCAACCCCAGCGTGGGCACCGTCGTGAAGATCGGCGACGCGCTCGGCGTCAGCATCACCACCCTGCTCGACTACGAGAGCGGCCCCGCCGTCCGCGTCATCCCGCCCGAGCAGGCCGTCCGGCTCTGGTCCACCGAACGCGGGAGCCACAGCACCCTGCTCGCCGGCACCGAGGCGCCCGGCCCGCTGGAGCTGTGGCACTGGACGCTGGCGCCCGGCGACGCCAGCCCCTCCGACCCGCACCCGGCCGGCACGATCGAGCTGCTCCATGTCACGCGGGGCACGCTCACCCTGCGCGTGGACGGCGTCAACCACCGGATCCCGGCGGGCCATTCGGCCTCGTTCGAGGCCAACACGGCCCATACGTACGGTAATGAGGACCCCGAGACGGTCGAGATGACGATGGCCGTCTCCGTACCCTTCGAACGCTGAGCCCGCAGACCGGAACCACAGCCCGCCCGCACAGCGGAACCGCAGCCCGGCCCCGGAAGGCACAACCACCGCGCGGACACGGCTGATGCGTGGGGCGAAACGCCACGCTCCGGTGCGTACTCCGACCGGTTCGCCGTCGCATTCCGCGTGAATGTGTGCCCATATCTGGTAATCGGGCCCGCGCGGGGTGGACGCTGGCTATCGTCGCTTTCGTGGCCCCGGGGCGACGAGCGGGCCGTGTTCACCTCCAACGAAACCACCCGTGCGGGTGATTTCAGCGCGCACGCCGAACCCGGGCACGGGCCCACACCGTTGTGTGGTCCCAGGAGGTGGCAGCGGTCACACCGGTCGCAACGCTCCTGAAAAAACGGTGCTCCAGTCCGAAAGGCGCTCACGTGGAAGCTCTCGTCTCGGCGGCCGAACGGCACGGCCCCACGCCCCGCAGGCCGGCCGGCCGGCGGCTGCCGCTGGTGAAGCGGGCGGCGGCGCAGAGCGCCGGCAAGGCCCCGGCCAGCCTGACCAGGGTGGTGGCAGCCGGTACGAACACGGCGGTGCCCGGCACCTCCGCCTTCCAGTCGGCCCTCTGACGAACGGACCGACCCACCCCATGGACCGGCCGATGCAGCCTGCTCTGTCGCAGTTCGTCCTGAAAATGCACAGCCGCTGCGACCTGGCATGCGATCACTGTTACGTCTACGAGCACGCCGACACGAGCTGGCGCGGGCGGCCCCGCGCCGTCTCCGACGAGATCCTCGTCCAGGTGGCGGACCGCATCGCCGAACACGCCCGCCGTCACCGGCTCCCCACGGTCCACGTCGTCCTGCACGGCGGCGAACCGCTGCTCGCGGGTCCCACCAGGCTGCGGCGCGCCGCCGAGGAGCTCCAGCGGGCGCTGCGCGGGGTGAGCGCGCTCGACCTGCGGATGCACACCAACGGCGTCCTGCTCGACGAGGCGTACTGCGACCTCTTCCTCGAACTCGGCATCAAGGTCGGCGTCTCGCTCGACGGCGACAAGGTCTCCAACGACCGTCACCGCCGCTACGCCGACGGCCGCAGCAGCCACCACAAAGTCGTCCGCGCCGTGGAGCTGCTCAACCGCCCGCGCTACCGCCCCCTGTTCGCGGGCCTGCTGTGCACCATCGACGTCGAGAACGACCCGGTCGCCGTCTACGACGCGCTCGTCGAGCTCTCGCCGCCCCGGATCGACTTCCTTCTGCCGCACGCCACGTGGGACACGCCACCGCCCCGGCCCGCCGGCGCCGCCACCCCGTACGCGGACTGGCTCGACGCCGTCTACCGGCGCTGGGACGCGGCGGGACGGGCCGTGCCGGTGCGCATCTTCGACTCCGTCCTGCGCACTCTGCGGGGCGAGAGCAGCCTCACCGAATCCCTCGGGCTCGCCCCCGCCGACCTCGTGGTGATCGAGACCGACGGCACGTTCGAACAGGCCGACAGCCTGAAGACCTCGTACGACGGGGCGCCGGCCACCGGCATGGACGTCTTCACGCACTCACTCGACGACGTGCTCCAGCACCCCGGCATGCTCGCCCGCCAGCAGGGCATCGAGCAGCTCTGTGCGCAGTGCCGCGCCTGCCCGGTGGTGGCCTCGTGCGGTGGTGGCCTCTACGCCCACCGCTACCGCACCGGCAGCGACTTCGACAACCCGTCCGTCTTCTGCCCCGATCTGCTGGCCCTGGTCACCACCATCCGCGACCGGGCGGCGGCCGCGCCCACACCACGACAGCAGTCCGCCGAACTCCCCTTCCCTCAGGGCGACTTCGACGCTCTGGCCACCGGCTTCGGGGGAGCGGACGCCATCACGCGGCTGGCCGCCGCCCAACTCGACGTCAACCAGGAACTGCTCGCCGCCGTCAGCGGCTGCATCGCGCTCTCCGACCGTGAGGCAACGGCGGCCTGGGAACTCCTGACGCACCTGGACGCCGAGGTGCCCGACGCGCTGGACGCCGTCCTCGCCCACCCCTACACCCGGCCGTGGGCGCTGAGCGTGCTCGAAGGCCGCGCGGCCCCCGCGGGCGGCCTCGCCGAGATCGCCGCGGCCACGGTGGTGCGGGCCGGACTCGACCGGGGCGTCACCGTTCCGGTGCAGGACGGGGCGCTGCGCCTGCCCGGGCTCGGCACCGTACGGCTCCCCGGCGGGGTCGACGAGGCCGAAGTGCGCGGGGGGCCCGAAGGGTTCACGGTGCGGGCCGGCACCCGGCGGCTCTCCATCGGCCGGCACGAGGGCCTCGACGGCTCGGCCCCGCACTGGCAGCCCGTACGCCTCTTCGAAGGCGAGGGCTGGAGCGTGGCGATCGAGGACACCGACCCGCTGCGGGACTGTCACAGCTGGCCGGTCGCGCGGCGGATCGCGTCCGACGAGATCAAACTGTGGGCCGAGGACCTCACCGGCGCCTGGGCGCTCATCCGGCGTGAACTGCCCGCGTACGCCGACGGCGTGGCCGCGGGCCTGCGGCTGATCACCCCCCTGTACGCACCCGACGGAAGCAACGTCAGCGCCGCCTGCAAGGAGGCCTGGGGTGCGATCGGCGCGGCCAGGCCCTCGTCGCCCGATCAGCTCGCCCTGCTCATCGTGCATGAGTTCCAGCACGTGAAGCTCGCCGCAGTGCTGGATGCGGTGGACCTCTACGACAAGTCCGACCGCGCCCTCTACTACGCCCCCTGGCGCCCCGATCCCCGCCCGATCGGCGGGCTGCTCCAGGGAACCTACGCACACATCGCGGTGACCGACTTCTGGCGGGTGCGCCGCGACACCGCGGAATCGGTTGCCCAACGCGCCGACGCGGAGGCCCAGTTCGCCCGCTGGCGGAGCCGGACCGCGGACGCCGTCGACGAGCTCCTCACCTCCCGGTCCCTCTCCGGCCTGGGTGAAACCTTCGTAGCGAGCATGGGCGACACGGTCGCAGGATGGCTGGCCGAACCGGTCTCCGTGGCCGCGCAGTCGGCCGCCGAGCACGCCGCGCGGCGCCACCGCGCCGAGTGGAAGGCACGTACCGAAGGAGCGAGGTAAACGAATTCCCCAGCGAATTGCGGGAATTCTCCCTCTATTTGATTGATCCACTCGACGGCTGCCGCATGATTTCGGTCATGATCTGATCGGGGCTCCGTGAGTGGATCAACCAATGGGTTTGTTCGTTCTGTTCCTTCGGAGAATCTTCCGTTCCTACACTGAGGACCCATCCACTTGGACCGGGGGAGACAGTGGTGCACGGATCAGTGGGGGCCGGTGACGACGCGCAGAAGCCCTACTTCTTCCTCAGCTACGCGCACACGCCGAAGAGCGACCCCAAGGACAAGGACCCCAACCTCTGGGTCCAGCGGTTCTTCCGGGATCTCTGCGCCCATGTGATGCAGCTGACGCCCCTTCCGGCCGGCAGCGCCGGCTTCATGGACCAGCAGATGCAGCCCGGCGAGGGCTGGCAGGAACGGCTCTCCGAAGCGCTGGCCCACTGCAAGGTGTTCGTCCCGCTCTATTCGCCCCGCTATTTCCTCAGCGAACAGTGCGGCCGGGAGTGGTTCGCCTTCTCCAGCCGGGCCGCCGCACAGAACAGCCGTAACAGCCACCACAACAGCAACTCCGTCACCGGCGTCGTGCCCGCGCTGTGGGTGCCCGTACCGGCGAGACAGCTGCCGCAGCCCGCCGAGCGGCTCCAGTTCAACCACGCCACATTCGGCGAGGAATACGCCGACGAGGGCTTCTACGGCCTCATCAAGCTCAACTACCTGCGCGACCAGTACGAGCGCGCCGTCTACCGGCTGGCCAAACGCATCGTGAACGTGGCGCAGCAGTCCCAGCTGGAACCCGGCGACCCGCACCAGGACTATGCCAAGGTGCCGTCCGCCTTCGGCCCCACCGGCGGACCCACCCGCGAAATGGAGGTCTCCGTCCTCGCCTGTGCACGCTCCACCCTCCCCACCGGGCGCAGCCCGGACTGCTACGGCACCGAGCCCCTCGACTGGAACCCGTACCATCCGGCCTCCTCCAGACCCCTCGCCGACCACACCGTCGACGTCGTACGCAACCTGAACTTCACGGTGCACCTCAGCGACTTCGAGGCCGAGCCCCAGCGGCTGCTTGCCTCCGGGCCGCCCGCGCCGGGGCTGCTGCTGCTCGACCGCTGGGCCCTCGATGCCGGGCGCCGCCGCGAACTGCTGGACCAGCTGTGCGCCACCCGCCGGCCCTGGATCAGCGTCCTGGTGCCCGGCAACCTGGGGGACGACGAAACCCGGTCGCGCCACGAGGAGTTGGCGCAGCAGACCGACTCCGCGCTGGCTCGCCGGGTCGACGAGAGCGACGGGCACCGCACACCGGGCGCCGGACTGCCCACCCTCGAAGCCTTCAGCAAGGCGATACCCGGGGCCGTGAAGGCCGCGGTCCGGCACTACGAGGCCAACGCGCCGACCTACCCACCGCCCGGCAGCGGCGGGCCGATGCCCCGCGTCCTTCCGGGCGGGATCGGCTACGGCGTGAGAGACCCCGGCGGCCGCGGTCAGAGCACGGACCAGGACAAGAACCACGGTGATAAGGCGGAGGGCTCATCAGATGACTGAGAACCGCAACGGGACCGTCGTCACGTTCTATTCGTACAAGGGCGGCACCGGACGGACCATGGCGCTGGCCAACTGCGCATGGATCCTGGCGGCCAACGGATACCGGGTGCTCGCCGTCGACTGGGACCTGGAGGCGCCGGGGCTCCACCGGTTCTTCCACCCCTTCCTCGACCTGGCGGGCCTGGAAGCCACCCCGGGCCTGATCAACCTGATCACCGACTACCAGGACGAGGCGAGGCGCCCCGCCGACCGCGACCCCGACTGGCACCGCGACTACGCCCGGGTGCGGCCCCACGCCACCTCCCTCAACTGGAACTTCCCCAAGGGCGGCAGCCTCGACTTCCTGTCGGCGGGGCGGCGCAACCGCGACTACCCCTCCATCGTGGGGAAGATGGACTGGGACGACTTCCATGAGCGGTTCGGCGGCGGCCAGTTCTTCGACGCCATGCGCGACGACATGCAGCGCCACTACGACTACACCCTGATCGACAGCCGCACCGGACTCAGCGACATCGCCGACATCTGCACCGTCCAGATGCCCGAAGTCCTCGTCGTCTGCTTCACGTTGAGCGACCAGAGCATCGACGGCGCCTCCGCCGTGGCCCGCGACATCGAGGAGCGCTACCACGAGCGGCGCATCCGCATTCTGCCCGTCCCGATGCGCATCGACGACGGCGAGAAGGAGAAGGCCGACGCCGGCCGCGCCCTGGCCCGCGAGAGCTTCCCGGGCTTCCCCAGCGGCCTCGGCCCCGACGAACTCGGCAACTACTGGGGCACCGTCGAGGTCCCCTACCGGCCCTTCTACGCCTACGAGGAGATCCTCGCGACCTTCGGCGACGCGCCCAACGTGAGCAGCTCCATGCTGAGCGCCTGCGAACGGCTCACCTCCGTGCTCACCGGCGGCCTGGTCAACTCGCTGCCCCCGATGGACGAGGCCGACCGGCTCACCCACGTCGCCGCGTACACCAGGCGCCGCCCCATGCCGCCCTCCAACATCGTGCTGACCCATGTGGCAGAGGACCAGATGTGGGCGGACTGGCTGGTCCACGTCCTCACCACGGCCGGCTTCCACGTCGTGCCCATCGACGCCCGCCTGCCCCAATCGGCGGCTGCGGAAGCCGAGTTCAGCGCCGGCGCCGGATACCGGGTCATCCCCGTCGTGTCGCAGGCCTACCTCAACACCGAGCGGGCCAGGACCGCCTGGGACTCCGGACCCGGACTCGACCCGGCGGGCGGGCGGCGTCAGATCCTGCCGGTCCGCGTCGGCGACGTACGGCTCAGCCCGCCGCTCAGCAGCCGGGGCGTCATCGACCTCGTACGCCTCGACGAACACGACGCGGCGGCCGCCGTCCTCCAGGCCTTCGACCGGGTCGAGGCGGGTGCCGCCCTCGCGGCCGGGCCCGCGGGACCCCGCTACCCCGGCAGTGTGCCCAAGATCTGGAACGTACGGCCCCGGCACGCCTGGTTCACCGGCCGCACCTCGGTCCTGGAACGCCTGCGGGACCAGTTGCGCGGCGACAGCCGCTCCGCCCAGCGATTCCCGCAGGTCCTCTACGGGCTCGGCGGCGTCGGCAAGACCCAGGTGGCCCGGGAGTACGCGCACCGCTTCCGCGCCGACTACGACCTGGTGTGGTGGATCGAGGCCGAGCAGCCCGACCGCGTCGTGTCCTCCCTGGCCGAACTCGCCGCGGAGATGGACCTCAGGGCGGGCGACGTCGTGGCCGAGGCGGCGACGGCCGCCCTCCAGGCGCTGCGGCGCGGCGCGCCCTACTCCCGCTGGCTGCTGATCTTCGACAACGTCGAGGACCTCGACCGGGCGCTGAAGCTGCTCCCCGAGGAGACCGAACCCATCCCCGGCATGACCTACGGGCACATCCTCGCGACCTGCCGCAACAAACCGGCCTCCACCCAGGTCGAGGCGATCGAGGTGGAGGTCTTCACCCGCCCGGAAAGCATCGAGCACCTGTGCCGCCGGGTCACCAAACTGCCCGCGGCCGACGCCGACCGGGTCGCCGACGCCGTCGGTGACCTGCCGCTCGCCGTGGAGGTCGCCGCGGCCTGGCTCTCCGAGACGGCGACACCGGTCGACGCCTATGTGGAACAGCTCAGGGAGCAGAGCACCAAGGTCCTCTCGCTCGGAAAACCCGAGGACTACTCGGAGCAGATCGGCGCCACCTGGAACATCTCCATCCGCCGCCTGCGCGATGAATCCCGGGCAGCGGTACGCCTGTTGGAGCTCTGCTCCTTCTTCTCCGCCGAACCGATCTCGATGCGGCTCATCGGCAGCGACTCGATGTTCGAGTCCCTGCTGCCGTACGACCCCGACCTGCGCGACCGGTACATGCTGGGCAAGGTCATCCAGACGCTGAACCGTTTCGCGCTGGCCAAGGTCGACCCCGCGGACAGCAGCATCCAGGTGCACCGGCTCGTCCAGGCCGCCGTGCGGGCCGGCCTCAGCGACGACGAGGTCGACACCGCCAAGCACGAGGTGCACCGCATCCTCGCCGAGGCCCGCCCCGTCGAGGGCGTCGACCGCGACAACCCGGTCAACGACCCCAAGAGCTGGCCCAGTTTCGAACTGATCTGGCCGCACCTGTCCGCCTCCGGCATCGCCGACTGCGACGAGGAGAAGGTCCGCCAGCTGATGGTCGACCGCATCCGGTACCTGCTCAAGCGCGGCGAGCTGGAGAGCGCCCGGGTGCTCGGCACCCAGCTCAACAAGGTCTGGACCCGCGAGCTGGGCGAGAACGACCTCCAGACCCTCAACATCCGCTTCGAGCTGGCCAACGCCCTGCGCGCCCAGGGCAAGTACCAGGAGGCGCGGACGATGGACGAGGACACCCTCGCCCGTCAGATCAGCGTGCTCCACAAGGACCACCCCAACGACGACCACCCCAGCATCCTCATCACCACAGGAAGCCTCGCCGCCGACCTGCGCGCGCTCGGCAGGTTCGACGAGGCGCTCACCCGCGACCTGCGGATCTACCACGGCCTGCGGCAGATCTTCGGCGAGAACCACCCGCGTACCCTGATCGCCGCGAACAACCTCGCCATCGACTACCGGCTGAGCGGCGACAGCGAGGCGGCCCGCAGGCTGGACGAGGAGACCGTGGAGCGCCGCAGCGCCTTACTGGGTGACGAGCACCCCTTCACCCTCACCACCAAGGGCCACCTCGCCCGCGACCTGCGCGAGAGCGGCGAGTACACGGCCTCGGTGCAGCTGCTGCGCGAAGTGGTGGCGGCGTTCGAGCGGGTCCTCAACGCCGATGTGCCCGAAGCGCTGCGCACCGCCAAGAGCCTCGCGGTGTCCCTGCGCAAGGCGGGCCACCCGCACGAGGCGAAGCGGCTGACCGAGGAAACGTACAACCGCTATCGCGGCCGGTACGGGACCAAGGCGCCCGACGCGCTGGCCTGCTGCCTCAACCTGGCGGCCGACTTCTCGGCCACCGGCGACAAGCGAGCCGCGCTCGACCTGGCCCTCCAGGCCTTCGAGGGCTACCAGAGCACGCTGGGCGAGGAGCATCCCTTCACCCTGGCCTGCCGCAACAACGTCCACATCTACCAGCGGGGCCTCGGCGCCGCGGAGGAGGCGGTGCGGGGCGGCGAGGATGTGCGCGCGGCACTGGAGGAGGCCCTCGGACCGCGCCACCCGTTCACTCTGTGCGCCGCGGTCAACCTCGCCAACGCCTACGGCGACCTGGGCCGTCCCGATCTCGCCGAGCGCTGGGAACGCACCGCGCTCAAGGGCCTGTTGGAGCGGTTCGGGCCCACCCACCCCGATGTGCTCGCCTGCCGCTCCAACCTGGCGATCACACTGCGGGCGGCCGGCCGGGAGGAGGAGGCCCAGCGGCTGCGGGCCTCCATCCTGGAGCCCACCGCGAAGCAGCTGGGCGTGGACCATCCGGTGGCAGAGGCGGCCCGCGCCTGGCGCCGCATCAACCGCGACCTCGAACCACAGCCGGTATGAGGTGGAGGGGGCGCGCCCGGACCCACAACAACCCGCGCGCCCCCCCCCCC